>DAOVIK010000012.1 GCA_030673735.1 Anaerolineae bacterium | reverse complement strand
GCGCCTGGCTAAAGGAGATTAGGCTCCAGAGCGCAATTCCCAGAATGATGAATGCAACGCCCCCCACGACGACACGGTGTATCTTCATGGCCTCCCGCCATACGTCTATCCTGGGTTATGGTCTAGCAACTAGTGCGCTCCTGACCTTCACTTTCAAGGGAGAAGCACGTACCAATCATATATCGCCACACTCTGTGAGCTTGTGGATTTCGGGCTGTCTCGAAGCCCCGTCTTGCGCGCAATCCCGCCCAGCTCTCTGTGTAAGATGCAAAGAAAGAAGTGTCCGAGCGAGTATCAAGTTGCAAGCGATGAGGGAACTGCAGGGGGGATTGGATACAGGACCTGACAACGCTGAATACGCTATGGGGAGGCACCAGCGTTGGCGAGTTCGAGGATCGCATCGCCAAGAACGGCTGCCAACTGCGCCGAGCCTACGGGTGTGTAGTGAAATGCGGTGTTGGTGAACTCCTCAGGGTCGATCAGATCCCACAAATCCAGGCAGGACCAGCCATTTTCCTGGCATTGCCGGCCGAACCAGATCCTGTAGTCATCATAAGCCCAATGGGGATAGTTGAGGTTGTAGCGGATATCGCTGTTCTCGCCATCGCTCACGAAGATCGGCTGGTTGACGAACAGCACCGGCACATCGCCTGCCATATCAACCGCGGCCTGCATTACATCCGGCGCCAATATATCATCAACGCGCTGCGTCGGACCGAGCTCGAAGAAGGTGTTGTCGGCCTCGAGATCAGATCTTCGCAGTGGGTAATCCTCGGGATAATCCTGATCGATGCCGGTCGCCGCCCATACCATGCCGTAGAGCTGTAGCCGCACCAGATCCGCCAAGTTTTGTCGCTGGCCCACGATTGTACTCTGCCACAGATTTCGCTCGATCAGATCGTCTTCCTGCGGCTGCAATTCGAGCTCGTAGCGCTCGATCAGGTCCATAGCGCGCTCCGGATTGTGCTGCACCAGCGCCGATGTGAATTGCTTCACTTCGGGCATGGCCTCCAGCGTGACAAGCCAGAGCACCAAGTCCGGCTCGTAGCGCATGGCCTCATCCAGGATCATCACGTCTTTCAGCAAAGACGTGATTGGATAGCCCAAGTTATATGCCCGCACTTGCCGTCCGTCGTCGGTCGAATACCCGCCTGTGCTCAGATTGCCTGTCAGCGTGTCCTCGGGGCGGAGCAGAAAGCCCCACACCGACGAATCGCCGATCACTATCACGCGATACTCGTCTTCCGGCTTGCTGCCGCCCGTCAGTTCATGTGAGGCGAACAAGGCTTCCAGGCTCAGCGGGCTCAGATTGTAGGCGCGCTCAGGCACCTCGCCATAAGGAAGGCGCGTGCGGCCCGCAATGATCACGTTGTATGCGGAAAGGCGCGCCAACCAGGGCACGAAATCAGCGGTCATGAAAACCAGATTCAGCACCACGAACAGCAGCAGCGCCTTCAGCAACACATTACGCACGAAACGTGCGTCGTAGCCGCTTGTCTTGGTGGAAGGCTCTGTTTCAGCAGACATGATCTATATCCCAAACAGCTTCCCGAGCACCTGCAGGGCCAAGCTTGGGGTCGGAAGCGCGAACCACACCCAGCCCAGCACCACAAAATGGAAGGTCAGCATCGTTGCACCCACTCGTCCTGCACGCTGCAGCCACACCGGACTATCTGGCCTGGGCGGGCGTGTTCGCCTCCACTCATACCAGCGGTTGTGTATGTACAGCCCTAATCCATGCCATGCCCCCCATATGAGGAAATTCCACGTCATGCCATGCCACAGACCGATCAAGACCATCGTGCTGAGCTGCCCGACAAGAATGATCAAAGCCACAGGAACCCGCCGCCCGGATCGCAGGCTGCGCGTGAGCGGATTGAAAAAGTAGGATCGGAACCACTGCGCCAAGGTCATGTGCCAACTGTTCCAGAATGCCGTCAGGTTTGGCTTGAGGTACGGACGATCGAAGTTCTCGGGCAGTGTGATTCCCAGCAGCCTCCCCAATCCGATGGCAACATCCGTATAACCCGCAAAATCCAGGTAGATGTTGAATGCATAGGCGTACAGCAGCAACCACGTCCATCCGGTGCCCTGTACTTGAGTTGCTTTCGTTGCGTCCAGCGCGATCAGCGCCAGACTGTCGGCGAGCACGAACTTCTTGAAGACGCCCAAGATGATACGGCGTCCGGCAACCATCACATCATCTGCCGAGAGCGGCTTCGCTTCTCGCAGCCCCTTCACAAAGCGCTCGGCCCGATCGATCGGGCCGGCGGTGATGGCCGGAAAGAAGATCACGTAGGTGAAGTACTCCCGCAGCGAAAGCGGCGGCAGCCTGCCCAGCATGCTGTCGCGCAGCGTGTGCAGCAGGCGGAATGCCACGTACGAAAAACCCAGCCAGCCGATGTCGATCGCGCTCGCCAGCTCGAGCGACTGCCCGGTTCTCGACCGCAGCCACGCGCTCGCCATGGTTCCCAAAGGCTCGGTCTTCAGGATCACAAACAGGAAGAGCACGAAGGCGAAGAACACGCCTCCAAGCCAGCGACGCTTGGCGAAGAAGCGCGCTGTCAAGGCCGCGAGCCCTGCCACGACTGCTACGGCAACCACAACCTGCGTGATCTGCGGCGGCCGCGTGGGCGGCAGGCAGCATGGCAGCGGAACGTAGCGCACGGCGGCGACCAGCAGAACCATTACCGCCAGGGCAGATCCGCTCAGCACCGTGTCCTTGAGATCGCGCGCCTCGGAAGGCGTGGTCAGCGCCCAGGAGAATGCCGTCAGCGCCAGCGTCGCCGTGGGCAGCCAGAAGCCCAGGTGGCGGATCGTGGAGGCCGGCTGCAGCCAGTAGATCGCTGCCACGCTCACTGCAAACACCAGCCATCCCCGCCACCGCCTCGGCAGCAGCAGCCCGACCGGCAGCGCAAATGCGCAGAAAACCAGGATGTGCTCCAATCGCATCAGAATCCCTGGTAAATCCACAGCGGCGCTTGATCGGCCGTCATCACGATCACTGCGATCGCGATAAGGCACAGGATCAGCGCAAAGATGTTCTCACGCGTAAACAGCCGTCTACGCATCGACTCCCCTCTCGCTAGACCACAATAAATTCAACATGGATTCGGCCGGAGCTCTTGCCGGTTGTCCCCTCGCTTAGTCCACACCATGGCGATCCCCGGAGCGCTCTCGCCGCGCCCCCTCGACTGCCATGTTCCCGCACTGGAGGCTTCCCCTTCCAGGGGATAGCGGGCGTTAGTATCGCATTTGGCAACTACCAGCGCAAGGGATACGTCGGCCACCACACCCTTGAAAATTCACTCCCAGTATGGCAGAGCGCTGGAGTTTTCCTTCTCCCCCGGTTTGTGGCAAGATAAATGGGTGCATAATAGGTCAATCCCGAGGAATCGCATTCGATGCTGGCAAATCGACAGCTGGATCGACTGACTGCCAATGGAGAGGAGATCGTCCGGCGCTTGCGCGCACGGATCTCGCCATGGGAGCTGTTTGCATTGGCCGTGGCGCTCGGCATGCTCGGCGTGTTCGTGTGGACTCATTCGAGCCTGCGCACCTATCCCACCGATTTCTACGTTTATCTACGGGCAGCCGAAGGGGAGTTCCTTGGCTACTATTACGCCTACTGGATTCTTCCCCTATTCTCCTTGCTAGCCTTGCTGCCCCCATTCGTTGCCTACGCTATATGGGGCACGGTCAGCATCCTATGCGTCTTTATCGCCTCGCGTGTTTTCGGTGGCAGGACGACCCTCACGCTGATCAGTTTTCAGATGCTCTACGTGGCTTTCGTTGGGCAGATTATCGGAGTGATCACAGTCGGCTTGGCGCTCCTCTGGTGGGGTCTGAATCGCCGGCGGTGGAATCTGGCCGGATTGGGATTGGCGATCGCCTGCACCAAGATGCACGTTGGCATCATCGTCGGTTCGATCCTGTTGCTGATCGCCGACATCTCCTGGCGGGAGCGCCTGCGCATACTCATCGTTCCCGCCATCGTACTCGCGCTTTCCCTCGTGGTTTATCCCATGTGGCCGCTGGATGTCTTAGCTAATATGCGCGCCACTCCCGTAAATGACTGGGGGAGTATCACCCTTTGGCGCTGGATTGGACCCTACGCACTCTTCCTTGTAATCCCCCCTCTCGTGCTGCCGCTGACTAAGCCCCAGCGCTTAGTCGCCTTGACTGCCACCATGGCGCTGGCTCTCCCCTACTTCCAGCAAACCGACCTGCTGATGCTCTTCATCCTGCCCATCGGGTGGGCATACATAATCCTGGGAAACCTGGGCTACCTGTACTTTGCGATGTACTGGGAAGGGGTCCAGTCGCTTGTGGTCGTCCCTCTGCTGATCTATGCCTCAATCATCTTTCCCGCCGTCTGGCGCCTGATTGGCTCACGTCGCGCAAGCACGTCCAAGCCTGGGGGATAGGCTGGCAGGCCTAGCAGCACACGCTGCTTATCGCGCCAAAACCGCGCCTCGATCGAGGCGCGGTTTCTTGGTTGCCCGCTTGCCCTATAGAATTCCACATACAGATAAGCACTCAAGCCTTGGCGTCAAAACTCTGCTCGAAGAACGCCCGCAACCGCTGAAGCAACACCTTCATGTTCTTGGGTTTGGATATGCCGTGCCCCTCGTCCTCAAAAACCAGCAGGTCATAAGGGAGCCCGTTCTCCTCCAGCGCCCCTCGCACCTCCTTGACGTTCTCAGGGGTCACGTTGGGATCCTGCATGCCTTGGACGATGAGCAGCTTGCCTTTGATGTTCCCCACAAAGTTGATCGGCGAGCGCTCGTAGTAACGTTCCGGTGCTTCCTCAGGGGTGCCGCCCATCATCTCTGCGCTGTACGGGCGCAGGTCGGCGCGTGTTGTTTCGTAATCCACCACCAGATCAGTCATGCCGCAGATGGCCGCCGCGGCGGCCACGATCTCAAGCGGGTAGCGCGTGATGGCGCACCAAGCGGAGTAGCCGCCATACGACGTACCGACCACGCCAACCTTTCCGGCTTCAGCAATTCCTGCCTCGATGAGCGCCTCGATGCCCTTGCGGATGTCCTCCTGCTCCAGCCCGCCCCATCCATCCACCTTGATGGCTTCCTTGAAGGCCAGGTTGAATCCCGTGCTTCCCCGGTAGTTGGGTTCCAAGACATTGAAGCCATGCTTGACCAGGTACTGAACCTTGGGATTGACCTCGTCCTTGCTGTGATAGGTAGGCCCTCCGTGAATGAGCACAACCGTGCCACGCGCCTTCCCCACGGGTCGGTAGAGCCAACCTTGGATCTCCAGCCCATCGACCGATTTCCAGCGCAGATCCTCCGCCGCAGAGAGGTCCTTTGAAGTGAGGTCTGTTCGCTCCCAAACACGTGCGAGGCTGACGAACTTCTTCGGATCGGGATCATTACTATCGAAACGCACCAACTCCGCAGGCTGCCGGGAATTGAAGGTCTGCCCGACCCACTCCCCGGCCCCCACAGGCGCCAGCGGAATCAGATTGCCATCGATCTCAGGCAACCGGATTTCCTTCCCGCTGTCTACGTCGAGCAGCGAGGGCCGCCAACGCGCCTCATTGGCCTCAACGATCACCACATGCTCGCCGCCGAAAGGGGCATTGAATATCTCGATGAAGCGTTTGGGATCGTCGATCAACCAGCGCACTTCCCCTCCCTCAAGCTCCCAAATGCCCACGCGGCGGTGCGTTTCAGCCTCGGTCATGACCAGAACTTGCCGGCCGTTTGGAAACCACCTGGCCCAGGTCTTTACTTCGGAGCCAAAATTGAGGATCTCGCGATCGTTGGTGCCGGCAATGTCAACCAGCCACACCTGCAACCCGGCCGGATGCAGGTCCTTTCTCTCATAGAGCACGTGCGTGCCAAGAGGGCTAAGCTTCGGACGCGTGTACGCACCCCGTTCAGGGCGCGCCAGAACCTTGCGCTCCCCACTTTCCAGATCATGACGATAGATCCAGGTTGGCTCGATCTCCTGGCCGGTGTCCACATCGAAGTTGGCCCCGTATACCAACCATTGGCCTTCGGGGTGCAGGTCCCCACCGCGCAGGAAGTAGTTCGGCTCATCTTCGGTAAGCGGCTTCATATTCGTCGGATCATCCAAGTCAACGCGATACAGCCGCACGCGCTCGTTGCCGCCCCGGTCTTGCTCGACGATCACCGCCCGGCTGTCAGGTGTCCACGAAACCAGATAGGTATCTTCATCCGTCGCCGTGAGCCGTGTTGGCGGCACCGATCCGTCGGTTGGCGCGAAGAAGACATCCGCTGCTGGTCCAACCTGAAACCATGTCCAAGCAACCCGTTTGCCGTCCCTGGAGACTTGCGGCGCCCATAGTTCAGGCAGCTCCAATAACGCATCTAGAAACCCATCTGCTCTCAACAGTACCTCCTCGTTGGCAGTCCTCGGCATCAGCTTGCATCTGGTATCACCTTGTGGCGGCATCCAGGGCTTTTCGCTGAGCCAGAAGGCGCCGAACGCGCGCATGCCGTTCGCGGCTCAATGGGTAGAACCAGGCCGATGCCACGGAAGCCAGCAGCAGCAATGCTCCCACAGGACCGATCAGGAAGCGAATGGCTCCCAAGGCTCGTGGCGTTTGGGTGAACTGCGTGACATCCGCAGGCGGCGATTGGTACTCAAACCAGCCTAGCACCTGCAGCGCCAAAGCGGTCGCGAAAGCGCTTGCCAGCTTGCGCAAGAAATTCTTCGAGCCGTAATAGATCCCCTCGCGACGCTTGCGCGTGCGCAGCTCGTCCCACTCCACCACGTCGGGGAAGATGGCTTCCGGCATGACGTGAGCCGTCGAAACGCTGATCCCCGCCAGGACCGCCATCCACAACACCAGCGTGATCTCCCCTTGCGGGATGCTGTAGATAAAGAGTTGCACCACTGCCCAGAAGATCATCCCGCCGATGTAGGCGCTGCGCTTGTCGAAGCGGCGCGAAACCCACGTCCACAGCGGTATGGCGACCAGCGCGATGATCAGCAGGATCCCCAGCACCGCCGACTCGATGGCCAGTTCGATGCCGAAGAGATTGGCCTTGGCTAGCAGGTTGCCTCCGGCGACCCAATAGACCAGGAAGAAGGGCAACACCAGGGCGACCAGATCGAAAGCCGTTCGCTCGTGCGCTCCTGTGCTTCGCTGCTCATAGCCGCCTTCCTGGGCCATGTCTCGTCTTGCAGCTCGGTGATTGCTCCAATAGATCCAACACCATCTTCCTCAGATCGCCACGATTGAGAAGAAGACCCAGCACGATCAGATTTGAAGCTGAGAAGCGTGGCGTTATAGTCGGTCGTGGTTCAAGCTTTCGCTTGAAGCAGATTGCTTTGTGAGGGATCGGAGAAGCGCAGATACTTCTCCGTCGCTGCCGAAAGATCGGTGTACTCGCCGCGATACTTCTCTGGAAGCAGCGCCGCCAGCTGGTACATGATCTCATCGGTGATCGCCTGGCGGATTTCGGCCGTCATCTTGATTGTCCCTGTTTCGATGTGGAAGGGATTGCCCACAATCATCTTAAAATCGGTTCGTCGTAAACGTGCCAGATTGCGCTTGAGATTCTCCCCGCCGATGTGGACCAAGGGTTGCAACGGCGCGCCGCTGCGCTGCGCCAGAAGCACCACCCCGGGATGCGCCCGTTGTAATCGCCCATGGCCGGTGCGCGTGCCTTCCGGAGCCAAGCCCAGAATCCTCCCCTCGCGCAAGACTTCCAACGCGGCGCGCATGGCAGAGACATCGGCCTCCCCGCGGTGCAGCGGGATGGCTCCCCAAACATCGAACACCCAGCCGAAGAAGGGATTGTCCCATGACTCCGCCTTGGCAAAACCCGTCATCGCCCGCGGGCGCAAGTGCGTGTAGACCATGGGGACTTCGAGGAATGTGACGTGATTGATGACCAGAATCAACGGCCCATGATCCGGGACGCGCACAAGCTGGGAATCATCCACGCGGCAAGCCAGCCGAAGTACGCCCTTGATGATGATGTTCAGTATGCGTTCGGTAAAAGTCATCGGCCGTCTCCAGCCCGGGCAATCTGTTGGCGGTTAAGGTGGTGATCAGCCCATCTCACACGACATTGCGATTGTATGCTTGTCGAGCAATCCGGTCAAACAACCACCCATTTCCCAAGTGCTGATGTCCTGCCTTCTCATCTGCATCTCACGCGGTAGAATAGGAATTCAAATAGCGGCGCAAGGCTCACTAGGCCGGAAGGACGGTTGGCACAATGCGATCCAAGAAGACACCCAGCAAACGCTTGATCATGACCCTTGCCAAGGTTATCATCGCTGCGGCTTGGGCTGATGGCAAGATCTCCCACGACGAAATCAACTGCCTCAAAGACCTGCTGTTTCAATTGCGCGGGCTCGATGCACGGGGATGGGCATCCCTGGAAATCTACATGAGCAGCCCCGTCAGCCCCGAGGAGCGTGAGCGCCTTTTAAACGAATTGAAGCGCCTGATACGCTCTTCCCGCGATAAGCAGCTTACTCTGCAAGCCCTCGACGACATGGTGCACGCCGATGGCGTGATCACCGAGAGCGAGCAGCAGGTCGTCGAGGAAATCAAAGCCGCAATCGATTCGGCTTCCGTCGGAATCTTCGGCGGCGTGGGCAATCTTGTATCCGCCTCCCTCGAGCGCCGCTCGAAGGCGCTAGCACCCAATCGGGAACTGGAATTCGATGAATACGTGCGCAACAAGATTCTCTTCAATCTGCGCCAACGCCTCGCCGATCAAAACCTCGATCTCGACATCCCTGAAGAGGAGCTCAAGAAGCTGAGCCTAACCGGAGGGTTGATGGCCCGCGTGGCCCACGTAGAACGCCAAGCCATCAGCGCCGAGGTCGACGCCATGGTAGAGGCCATGCAGCAAGGTTGGAGCATATCGCCTGAGGGCGCTGCCTTTGTCGCTGAGGTGGCCGTTTCCGAAGCTGCACTTGAGGTCGATTATTTCCGTTTGACGCGCGAATTCTTCGCCTGCACGAGTGCAGAAGAACGCGCTCGTCTCCTGGATGTCCTCTTCGCCGTGGCTGCCGCGGATGGGGAGGTTTCCTTCGCCGAAACCGAGGAAATACGCCGGATCTCCAGCGGGCTCAAGCTTTCGCACAAGCAATTCATCAACGCCAAGCTCAAAGCCACACGCTCGTAGCGAGGCTCCTAAGATTCCTCTGGCTTGCCCTGCGCTGCCGCCCGCCCTGCCACCCAACCGGTAGAGAAGGCGGCCTGAAGATTGTAGCCGCCTGTATCGGCGTCCACATCCAGCACTTCCCCGGCGAAATACAATCCCTTCACCAGCCGTGAACCCATCGTTCGTGGATCGATTTCCTTCGTGGATACCCCACCGGCGGTGATGATAGCCGCACTGAACGAACGGTGTCCCGTCACTCGCAAGCGGAAGTCCTTCAGCCAATCCAGCAGCCGCTTGCGCTCCTCGCTCGTGATCTGGTTCCCTCGGCGTTCGGCTGGGATGCGTGTCTGCTCGATGCAGAGCGGGATCATCTTTACAGGCAGAAGCGCCTTGAGCAGTGTCCGATAGTGCCTCTTTCCGTGCGCATCGAAATCCCGCAGCAACCGTGCCTCAAGCTTCTCCTGATCCAAGGCGGGTTTGAGATCGATCGACAGATCGACATGCTGTCCAGCACGCAGCGCATCTACAACGCGGCCGCTCAAGGTGAGAATGATCGGGCCTGAGACCCCGAAGTGTGTGAACAGCATCTCTCCGAATACATCCGCCCGAGGCCTGCCGTCGATCAAGACACTGACACGCACGTTTCGCAAGCTCAATCCCTGCAGCTTGGCCGCAGCATCCCCTGCAGTCTCAAGCGGCACAAGTGCCGGACGAATGGGAACCACGCTGTGACCTGCAGCTTCCGCCATGCGATAACCATCACCTGTCGACCCCGTCCCCGGAAAGGAGGCGCCGCCTGTTGCCACAATGACCGCTCCGGCATGATGGATGCGCTCTCGGAGTCTAGGTTCCGTCGACGGCGTTTTTCCTGGCAGATGTGCTCGCGCCAGCCGCACGCCCGTCACACGCCCCTCTTCGATGATCAAGCGGTCAACCTTTGATTGCTTTACCATCTCCACACCATACTTTTCAATCCAGCTCACCAGCGCTTGAACGACTTGCTCCGCATCACCACTGGCCGGGAAGATCCTGCCACCCCGCTCGATAACCGTCTTCACGCCTACAGATTCAAGAAGGGAAAGGAGATCGTCGCTGAAGAACCGTGCGAACGCGCTTCGTAAGAAGCGCCCGTTGATGCCGAAGTGAGTGAGGAAGTCCTCGATCGTGGCTACATTGGTCAGATTGCAGCGCCCCTTGCCCGTGATGCTGAGCTTCTTCCCGGGGCGATCCATCTTCTCCAGAAGCAACGTATCTGCGCCGGCCTCCGCGGCCTGTCCCGCGGCCATCAACCCTGCCGGGCCGCCTCCAACCACAATAACGCGACGTTTACTCATGTTTGCAGAAGGGCTTCGATGTCGTATTGCTCGAAAACTTGCGGGATTAGAAGCTC
This sequence comes from Anaerolineae bacterium, assembly GCA_030673735.1. Classification (GTDB taxonomy): domain Bacteria; phylum Chloroflexota; class Anaerolineae; order Anaerolineales; family E44-bin32; genus W1033. Next base: position 4,334 of record DAOVIK010000012.1, on the reverse strand, counting down.
GGCATGCGGGGCATGCCTGCGCACGATGCGCTCGAATGCATCAAGATCAACGCGTCGCAGCGGGGGCCACTTCCAATTCGATGGATCAGTCAGCATGCGCAGCGGTTTCGATAGCGGGCGCAGGAAATTGTCCCAGTGATTCGGAATCACCAGCTTGGGATTCATCTGCTTCAGCAGGCTCTCAAAGCTGCTCTCCTCGCCGTAAGGTGCGACCAGCAGCACATCAGCGGAGGAGACCTCCTCGCCGCTCAAACCGCTGCAGATGAAGATGCTCCTATCCCCGATGCGCAAATTGAAACTGAAGCATTGGTCCATGCTGTAATCCGTTGCGCGCAGTGGAAGCCTTATGTCCTTGCTCAGTGGACCAGTTGCCAGGCGCATTCCAAATAGTGGCCGATGGTCAGCCGGCAGCACCTCCACACGGATATCTCCTAGCTTCAGGTAATCCCCAGGATTGATGACATTGATCTTCCTCTCGGGCACACCCATCAGAGCCAATAGTTCGCAGGAGTTGGAGGAGCCGTATACCTGTGCGCCCGTCTCGCTGACCACCGCGGGCACGTCCATGAGATGGTCATAGTGCGGATGTGTGATTAAGATGTAATCACAGCACGTCAAAAATGATGCTGCTAACTCACTATCGGATCGTGGGCGGCCGATTAGGACTTCCAGAAGCCCCGGACGCGTGAAGAACGGATCGACAGCCAGGGACGTACCCCCCACGCTGAATTCGAGCCCCGCTGTGCCTAACCACCGCAGATGGATATCTTCGGGCATCTGAATCCCTTCGTCATCTCGTTCTCTTCAGCGCTTGTGGCTACGCATCTAACACCCCAGCTCTCGAGACCTGTCCTTGAATCCTCTAAGCTGCTTGCCATTAATCATCTAGCTCGGGGGGGCGGCGCCAGCGCTTCTTCTCGCTCCGCCGCCGCTTCTGCTTCAGCCTGCGCTGTTTGGAGGTAAGAGAAGGCTTCATCTTGCGACGGATCTTGGGGCGCTTGGAAGCCCTGACGATCAACTCGGTCAGCCTTTCGATCGCATCCTGGCGATTCTGTTCCTGTGTCCGATAGCGTCGAGCCTGCAGGATCAGAACGCCGTCTTCGGTGACGCGCTTTCCCCCGAAGCGAAGCAAACGATGGCGGACGTCATCCGGTAATGAGGGCGAATTGGCCACGTCGAAACGAAGCTGCACTGCAGTGGCCGTCTTGTTGACCTTCTGCCCACCCGGTCCCGAGGCGCGGACAAACTCCAGCACGATTTCACGCTCAGGAATGACGATTTCGGGGGTGATAGTTATCATGGATGTATCATTCTCAACCAAGGACCAGCGGATCGTTTCCTCCTGATGTGTCCATAGTGTACACGCGTGATCGCGCTTTGGGGATACGCGGGAGCAAGAAACCTCCGAGAGCCTTATCCCCTCGGAGGTTTCTTGAGTTACTTTCGGTCTTTTTCGGCGCAGCTCCCCTCGCCGCACCGGGGGATCATTCGTATTGGTCGATATCCTGATCAGGGAATTCATCGACCCTGGGTGTTACTACGACCTCTCGCCGTCTCTTGAAGAAAAACGAGACGACGATGAACACCAAGCCCACTGCGCCCAGTATCGCGGCTTGCAAAGTAATCGAGCCTGCTACCGATCCGAGCACGTACCCTCCAAGATCGATTGCGAGATCAAGCAGACCGGGCGATATCCCTGCAGGCAGTAAGCTGGAACCATAAGCGGAGATGGCCCAGTTCATCAAGAGCGGCAATGCCGACGAGCTTGTAAAGGCAATCACACCCACGATCAGCAGCGGGATCCCCCACCAAAGGAAGAAGCCCTTGAGCGAACGGACCCCAAACAAGGTCACAAGCAAGAGCAACGCCAGAGGCAGCAATGGGCTGAGCCGGTTAGCCAAGCGAACCCAACGGAAGGTCTCAAAACTGAACCCGCCACCACCTTCCGTTGGCGGCGGCTGAGGTTCACCTTCTCCGTCTCCCATCCCTCCGAGCGAATCCATCAAGTTGACCTCGTCATCGATATCCCCAACGATCTCTTCCAGAATGGGGCGAATTTGCGGGAGAAGCTCATCAATGAACTCCGGCGGAGGGCTGCACGTCATAAGCATGCTCACGGTGGACATGTCGATCTCGAGCTGACCAAGCTGCATTATCTGCTCGCTCGTGCAAGGGGGTTGAGCCCGGATCAAGCCCAGGATCGCCTGCATGCCATCATCTCCCAACATATGGGCTTTCAGACCCACCATGGAGATCATGATCTCCGTACCGACCTCGCCGGAATCCAGCATCGCAAATAACTGATCGATGAGGCTCTCCGCTTGCGTGCGGAGCCAGCTTGTGGGGACCAATCCGGTCAGCAGCCTCTCCCAGTCCTCCGTAGTGAGGTTCTGGAAGAACTCCGGCGGTCCACCTTCTCCTTCGCCGGGTCCTTCACCCTCGCCCGGCGGACCTTCGCCCTCGCATTGGCTAGGATCCTCCTCACACGGATTGTAGGTCATGACGTATTGCATCTGCTCCGCCAACAAGCCTGGCAGCTCATCATAGAATTCCAGCTCCGCCATGGCATCCTTGTAGAGCTCGGGCTTGAAGAGCTCACGCTCGACGTTGAAGAGAACCAGCGCAACCAGAGCGGTGATCACAAACAGGATTGCCAGGATCGCGGCTATTGCCTTTGAACAACCACTCAGCACTTCTCTCATGTTGGTTTCCTCTTTCCTAAGCCCTGATCCACCTATTGAAAGCAATCAGGGCATCGGCCGGATGGGACGCGGCAAGCGAAACCGATCACTACTAGATTCTAAGCCAAACTAGCTGCAGTCTGTGTTCGAGCGAGAGTTACTCCCCCGAGGGCTCAATTGGAATTGGTCCTCCGTGCTTTGCCCGTTGGGCAGCGTTGGTCATCGCTTATCCTGGCCTGGTTGGTCCGATTGGGCATTCTAAGGCATTTCCAATCGCCAAGCAAAAGGCCTGCATGTACTGCACGATCGTATGAACCAAGACCAGGGCTTCTTCGCCCTCCTAACCATATCATTGAGCCATCGCGGGCCATTGACATGCGCAACTGGCTGCGTTCTTCCGAAGTTCGAAGATGACAAATGCAAGTAGCCCGGATAGACTTCTTAATGCGGATCTGGCGCAGATTCCCAGATGAGATCGTCGCGGTTTGGGAGGATACATGGCTCAAGCTTGGTACAACCCCTTTGTCAAGCTCTTATTGCGCTCACCGCTGCACGGAATCATGAGCCGCAGTACGATGCTGCTCACATACACCGGACGCAAGAGCGGCAAGCAATACTCGCTTCCCATCGGCTTCCAGTGCCAGGGCAATACGTACACCACCATCAGCTATCGCTCCCGCAACTGGTGGAGGAATATGCGCGGTGGTGCGAATGTAACTTTGATTGTAAAAGGTGAGGAGCATGCGGCTTTCAGTGAGGTCCGGGAAGATCACGACGCCGTTCTCGAAGGCATGTACGCATACTTCTCCGCGGCGCCTCAAGAGGCCAGGTATTTCCAAATCACTCTCGACGAGGATGGAAAACCCAACAAGCAAGACCTGGCCCGAGAGGCCGCGGAGAGAGTGCTGATTAAAACCCGCGTAGATCCCTCCTAACGGCAGCATCGGCATCCGTTCTAATTCACAACGATGCTCCGATGAAGGACAGCCCTCGCGGCATCAAATGCTGCAGCACGTGGCTACAATCCCCTTGACTGGCAAGGAAAAAGGGCGGACAGATGTCCGCCCTTTGTTGATACATGCGCACGAAATCTGAAGGATTCTACTACTGCAGGAAGTTCATGGGATTGACCTTGCCGTAGATATCGCTCATCAACTCGAAGTGAAGGTGTGGACCGGTGGATTTACCAGTTGATCCCATCAACCCGATCACATTGCCCTGGAAAACGGCTTGACCACAGGCAACGTTCACCTGAGACAGGTGGGCGTAGAGCGATTGCCAGCCATTGCCATGGTCGATGACGACTACGTTGCCGTAGCCAAAGTTGTTCCAGCCGGCATACACAATCACCCCGGCGTCGGTGGCAAAGAGCAGGTTGCCAAGGCTTCCCCCGATGTCGATCGCGGGGTGGATGTTGGGATCATAGTGGAAGCCCGAGAGGTAGTGTGCCGTCGTGGGCCAAATGAACACTCCGATGCCAATCGGACCATCGTAAATTGAGCCGCAGTGCCCCGGCCCCAGGACCTGCGCTGATGCCGGGTTATCGCGACGAATGCGCGGAGCGCGCCAAGTGGGTATCTCTCGGCGACCGCCAGGGATCACCAAAGCAGTCCCGGCTGTAATCGGTGGATCGTTGGTGTCGACGGTCGGATC
>DAOVIK010000172.1 GCA_030673735.1 Anaerolineae bacterium | reverse complement strand
TTTCCTCATCTTTGAACCTCGTGGATTGGCCCACCGCTGGCGCTTGTTCAAGGCCGCCTGGCGGTTGAGGCCTTTCTCTCACTAGTAGCGCATGCCTTTTAAGGAGGTGACGTATAGCCACTTCTCCCAGCAATAGAGCAATCTGCCAGAAACCGACAGTTTTGAAACTCCGGAGGATATAGACCATGAGAAGAAAGACATACGCCTTGCTTTGCTTCGTGCTTCTAGCGTCGTTTGTGTTGGGCGCTTGCGCTCCAAAGGACACTCCAACACCAACCGAGCTTCCTACCACAGAGCCCCCGGAAGAGACGGAGGAGCCAACCGAGCCGCCAGTGCGGCGCTGCGCGGATGGACTGGAAGGTGAGACGATCATCTTCTACTCGCAAGCCGGCTTGACAGGCCCGCTTTCCACCATCCTTGGCACTGCATTCGTCAACGGGATGAACGATGGGGCTGCGGCCATCAACGCTGCTGGAGGCATCTGCGGCGCGACGATCGAGATCAACCTGGTCGACACGCAGTATGATGCCGATCAGGAAATCGCGGCCTACCAGATCATTCGCGAAGCAGACCCCCCGCCAATCGCCATCGCGACCTACGGCTCGGCGGCAAGCATTGCTCTCTCGCCATTCGTCAACGAGGACCAGATCACCAACTTTGCCGCGGGGCTAAATGCCCGGGCATTCTACGTGCCGCGCGATGGCTATACGGTTGGCGTGGCCCCCATCTATGCAGACCAATTCGCCGGCTTCCTGCAGTTCGTTTCGGAGAACTGGGCAGACATCAAGCCCGCGGAAGCAGGTGATGAGATCGTGGTCGGCGTAATTGGTTGGGACCACCCGTTCGGTGAGGGTGCAACTACTACCGAGGCATTAGCCTATGCCGAATCCCTGGGGGTCACCGTTCTCGAGTTGGAAACGCATGCACCCGCGGCGGAATATGACATGATCACGCCGCTGCAGAGTCTAGCCCTGCAAGGTGCCAACGTGATCTACTATCAGGGGCTTGGCGCGTGGACATCGGCGCTAATCGGCACCATTCATGCGCTTGAGATGTGGGACACTGTGATTGTCGGCGGCGTGAACTGGAGCATGAACACTGACGTCGTCAACATCTTAGGGGAGAGCGCCCCGGCCATGAACGGCTACTATGGAGTGTTCCCGTACTTGTGGTGGAACGACACCGATGTGCCAGGAGTGCAGCAGGTACTTGCAGCCTTTGAGGCCGGCGGCTACCCCGACATCGACAAGGGCATCAACTACATCCTTAGCTTCGCTGGCATGTACGCTTGGGCCGAGATCGTTGAGGCCACCATCGACGCCGTCGGTTACGAGAACATGGATGGTGCCGCATTCTTCGACACCTTCCAAGACTTGGGAACTGTCAGTGCGCTCGGGCTCTTCACCTACGACGTCCGTGGCGAGACGCGCGCGCCGCGCGTGGCGCAGATTCGCCAGGCGGTATTCGACGGCACCAACATCAACTTTGTTGTCGTGAAGGATTTCTTCGAGCTTCCCGACATGCGACCGCCGGCGGAATAGAAGAACTAGCGTCACACTGAGCTGGGAGGAGCGGTTTCCGCTCCTCCCAGTCAAGCTCGTTTACCACACGTAGGGAGACCATGCTCAAGGTTAACAACATCGAGGTCATCTACAGCGACGTCATCCTGGTGTTGCGCGGCGTCTCGATCGAAGTTGGGGAAAACCAAATCGTATCGATCCTTGGAGCCAACGGAGCTGGAAAAACGACCACGTTGAAAGCCATCTCAGGACTGCTCCGCGCCGAGCAGGGCGAGGTCACGCGCGGCTCGATCGAGTTTGACGGGCAGCGCATTGACAAGATGTCTCCGGAGCGAGTGGTCAACGAGCATGGGATCGTGCAGGTGCTGGAGGGACGACGTCTGTTTCAGCATCTGACGGTTGAGGAGAACCTGCACATCGGGGCCATAGCGCGCGGGCACAGTCGTGGATTGATCGATGAGGACCTGGAGCGCGTCTACCACCACTTCCCCCTGCTCAAGGATCTTCGCAAGCGCGTGAGTGGTTACCTTTCCGGAGGCGAGCAGCAGATGCTCGTCATCGGGCGAGGGTTGATGGCGCGGCCAAGGTTGATGATGCTCGATGAGCCATCCATCGGCCTTGCGCCACTCTTGGTGCAAGAGATCTTTCGCGTGATTAGACAGATCAATGATGAGGACGGAATCGCAATTATTCTGGTTGAACAAAATGCGCTCCTAGCGCTGGAGGTCTCCAGTCATGCCTATGTCATGGAGACCGGACGCATTGTGCTCGAGGGGCCTTCGGATCAGCTAGCCCAGAACGAGGACATCAAGGAGTTCTACCTCGGGCTGACGCAGCTCGGCGAGCGCAAGAGCTACCGGGATGTGAAGCACTACAAGCGTCGTAAGCGCTGGTTGGGGTGAATCTGCACTAGTTTGCAGCGGCTGTGAGCGACCAAGAGGAGGGACGGATGGGGACTCGAGATCGAACCCTCTATCATCACCTGCAGCAGAATGCTAAGAATGCTGGCTCAGATGCTGCGATCATAGACTCTGATCGATCGATCACACATGCGCAGTTACTTGAGCGAGTGGATCGCTTGACGGCCGGTATTGAGCGGAACGGCATCGCAAAGGGTGATCGCATATGCATACTGGGGCAGAACTCGATCGAGTACTTCGATTTGTACGGCGCTTGTGCCAAATCCGGCGCGATTGCCTACCCAATCAACTGGCGCCTCACCGCGGAAGAAGTCCTGCAAGTACTCAAACTTGCAGATCCCCAAATGCTCGCGATAGATGCCATGTACGTTCCCTCGCTTGAAGGATTCGACCTTGACGGTCTGCGTGTGCGAGCGCTGGTTGGAGAGGGTCCCGTCGATGGTTTCACCCCATTGACGGATTTGTACATGGATGATGAGGGGGCGAAGTTTGAAGTAGGAAGTGAAGACCCCTTCGTAATCATATCCACCGCGGCCGTTGCCGGCGTTCCGCGTGGCGCGGTGTTGACGCATGGCAATCTGATCGCCGCCGGTGATTTGATGATCGAAGCGCTGGGGTTGACCTCCGCGGATCGTCACCTGGCGGCTCTTCCGCTCTTCCACATCACCGGCCTCGGCTTGTCCTTGGGCGTTGCTCAAGCTGGGGGAGCGAACGTTGTCACCCAGGCCTTTGATCCGGCTCTTTCTGCGCAACTGGTCGACAAGCATGCTGTGACGCTGCTGGCTAGTTTTCCACCAGTGCTAACTATGCTGCTGGAGGCGCGTCAAGCAAGCGGCGCGCAGTGGGATAGCCTGCGGTACGTGTTGGGCCTGGATGCCCCTGACACCATCCAGCGCCTGCTGACCGAAACCAAGGCTGAATTCTGGACCGGCTTCGGACAATCTGAAACCTCAGGCGTGGTGACGATGGGGAATGTGATGGAGAAGCCGGGCTCCGCAGGCCGGCCGGTTCCCGGTGTGGAGGTCGTGTGTCTGGACGAGAATGGTGAGGAAGTGGCGACAGGCGAACCCGGCGAGATTGCGGTTCGCGGCCCCCTTGTCTTTGCGGGCTATTGGCGCGATGGCGACGCCACAGACTTCGCTTCGCGTCATGGTTGGCATCACACTGGAGATCTAGGAAAATTCGATTCGGATGGATATCTCTACTATGTCGGGCGCAAACCCGAAAAGGAGCTGATCAAATCCGGTGGTGAGAATGTGTATCCGGCGGAGGTAGAGCGCATCATCCAGGAACTGCCCCAGGTGGAGGGCGTGTGTGTGATTGGCGTACCGGATGAGAAGTGGGGTGAAGCCGTCAAGGCCGTGGTCGAACTTGTGCCCGGCGAGAAGATCAGTGAAATGCAGATCGCCGATGCGGTTGCCAGCCGAATTGCTGCCTTCAAGAAGCCGCGCTACGTGGAATACGTGGAGCGACTACCTCGCTTGCCAGATGGGGAGATTGATCGCGCGACTGTGAAATCGGATCACGGAGAATAGCTCGACAGCTATCCTACCCTCAATCCCTCGTCCCGCGCACAAGCTTGCGGGCGAAGGTCCTAATTCCCGAGACCATTGCTGACCAAGTCTTCGACAGCTTCGCCGAAGTGCCGTGGGCTGCGGCTCTCAACGGATCGAGCGACAACCAGGCGGGCATTGAGAAGAGCCTGCGGCGTAGGCGGATCGGAGCGGCTCGCTCGCCGATTTTCACGACGGCAGACGCCCAAGTCAATCCTGAGCCGAAGCTAACGAATCCCAGCGTATCACCGATCTTAGCTCGACCCTGCTCGAACGCATCGCACAGCGCGATCGGGATCGAGGCTGCGGATGTGTTGCCATAGCGGTCGATATTGACGAAGACCTTCTCTTCTGGAAGTCCCACATTGCGCGCGGCGCTCTCGATGATGCGCGCATTTGCCTGATGAGGGATGAACAAATCGATATCGTCCGTGGTCAGCCCCGCTTGCTGGATGGCTTGGCGTAGCGCTCTTCCCAAGACACGGGTGGCAAAGCGGAAAATCTGGCGCCCGTTCATACGGATGTAATGCTGACCTTCATCTACGGTTTGATGACTGGGAGGCATGGCCGTGCCGCCGGCAGGCACAATGAGATGCTCGGCGCCAGATCCGTCAGATCCGAGCACGTAAGAAAGCACGCCGGCAGGTTCCTCGCTGACCTGAAGCACGACCGCTCCCGCCCCGTCGCCGAAAAGCACGCAC
>DAOVIK010000099.1 GCA_030673735.1 Anaerolineae bacterium | reverse complement strand
GAAGCGTGCACACCAAAATAGACCAGCGCCGCAGCATCTATGCCGAATGCCAGATTTCCGTAGTAGGCGCTGTTCAGGTACCACTCCAGAATCTGCTCCTTGGCATAGGCACCGTTCAGGCGGGAGGCCAATAACACGCTCCGCAGATAGCGCGCCAGGGGATCGATGGAGGCATCCTGCAAGGGCTGCAGCAGATACATTGCTAGCTGTTGTGTGATGGACGCATTCGCATTGCCAATGCCGTTCTCCCCGAGATCAGCGGTCAGAACGTGGAATACCTCACCCAGGTGGAAGCCTGGATTGGACCAGAAGGAGGCATCCTGCGCCGCCACCGTGGCTGATACGATGGTCTGGTAGACATCCGCACGTTGATCGGACGGCAGATGGTACCAGGTGCGCTCCGCTGCCAGCGGATGCAGAAGCTCCTGGATAGCGACCTCGCCCGTTCGATCGTAGAAGCGTGTGGGAGCCGGGAGTTCACTGCCCGATGAATTGAAAGCCGCCTGAAGCTCATCTACCCCTGGAAGTCCACGCTGCAGCTCTGCATATCCGATGGAGATGCCCAAGCCCAACACGCCCAAGAGCAAGGCGAGCAACACTAACAGGCCGCGCGACACACTGGTGAGAGATCGTAGGCCGCGCTTTTCGTCCTTGCGCCGCAATCGCATGCGGCGAATGTCTCTGGTTGAGGGCATAGCCCGATTCTACCCTTTTGTGGGGCTGTAGCTATAATCAGTGCAAGACCTGTGCCCTGACGCACTGCCGCTTGGTTCTGGATGCGCTACAACCCCAGTATCCATCGATAGTGCCCAGACATGCAACCTGGATTTGGAGAGGGAAGAGCGTGATACGCAGAGACCGATTCTTGCTGTCCATTCTCATCGGTATTGCCATATTGGCGTCGACTGCCATTGTCGTCGTTCTTGTGCGTTCACGCCAGCAGGGATACGTCGATGACAGCACTCCCGCAGGCGTGGTGCACAATTACATTCTGGCTCTTCAACTCGATGATGTTCAGCGTGCTTATTCCTACTTGGCCGATATGGACCACAAGCCTTCGCTGAGCGAGTTCCGACGCTTGGACGCATACTCCCACGATCTTTCGCGGAGCGCCAGTGTACGCCTCGGCGAGACCTACATCGATGACGATGAGGCGATGGTTGAGCTGGTTGTGCTCCAATTGCAGCCCGGCACATTTCTCTTCAACGAGATATCCGAATGGGATGAGGTAGCGCTTCTTGTTCATCAGGATGGAAATTGGCGCTTGAAGCAAATGCCCTATCAATTCTGGATACATGAATGGTACCGCGAGGAGCGCGTCCCCATTCCTCCATACCCCCGGTAATATCAATCCGCCCTAAGCAGTATTCGAGGAGGGCGTAAACATGCAGATAGTACGACGAGCTTATCTCTACATAGTAGCTTTCATCAGCTTCCAAACCTGTCTCTGGGCAGCCGTCGGGCTTGCCTTAATGGTGATCGATCCTCCTCCTCCCGGCCGCCTGCTCGTCATCCGATTGGCGGGATTGCTATCTGCTTTGATTGTAGCCATCCCATTCTATCTAGTTCACTGGCTGATAGCTCAGCGGATTGCAAGAGATAACACTGATGAGCGTTCAGCAAGCGCGCGTTCCCTGTACCACTACGGTCTCATGATAGCCACGGCTGCTCCCGCCCTTGGATCTGGCGCATCAATCCTACATGAACTGCTGTCTCTGGTAATCGGAGGGCCGGGGGCTACCACGTTGAAGGACATCGGTGACGATCTTCCCACACAGCTGGTGATCGTGGCACTCAACGCGGCCGCATGGATTTACGCCAGGCGACATGCCTTGGCAGATCACCAAGCAATCCCTGAACAGGGTGGACGCGCCACCATCCATAGGATCTACCGCTATCTCTTCGTATCCTCCGGCCTGGCTCTTACCACATCAGGCGTGGGCACGCTGCTCGTGCTGATCCTTGAACCCGGCAGCAGCAGCGCTGGCTATTGGCAAGATGTGCTTGCCGAAGGCCTGACCTTTCTGTTGGTCGGTGCACCACTTTGGACCGTGACCTGGCTCGCAGCCCAAGAGGCTTTCGCCTCGGGTGGTGAAGAGGCCGAATCGACCCTGCGCAAAGGATACCTCTATCTGGTTAGCCTGATCAGTTGCTTGGCGTCCATCTCAGCGGCGGCGACAATCCTCTCACGTCTCCTACAGCGCGCGCTCGGCACCCCCACCCGCGGCGCGCCTCTTATGGCCGATATCGCCAGCCCGATCGCCGTGATCATCGTTGCGACGGTGTTGTGGATCTATCACGGCAAGACACTTTCCACCGATGCGGCGAGCCTTGCGGAAGGAACACGCCAGCGCGGCTTACGCCGCTTGTACTACTACCTGCTAGGGTCGGTGGGCCTTGTCGCATCGCTGGTGGGTGCATTTGGGCTAATCAGCGTCTTGGCTGCCGCGCTTGGTGGTGCGGCCTTCTCACCACTTCGCACCAACCTGAGCAACAGCCTGGCCTCACTGGCTGCCGGTCTGCCTCTTTGGCTGCTTCCATGGCTCCGAATGCAGCGCAATTCGCTACGGACGGATGAGCTCGGTGATGAAGCGCGCAGCTCCCTGGTCCGCCGCCTCTATCTGTACATCTTTGTCTTCGTTGGCGTGATCGGTTCCTTGATCAGCGGCGCCGGCCTGATCAACTTGCTGCTGCGTTGGATGCTTGGCGCCCTACCCGAAACCCCGCTAATGGAACTAGTACAGAATGCCTTTGCACTCATCCTCTCCGGCGCCACGCTGGCCTATCACCTGCTTACTATCCTTGGCGATGGCAAGCGCCAGCGCACCTCACGCGCCGAAGCCTTATCGGATTTCCCGGTTGTGTTGATCGGTCCTTCATCTTGGACCAGCGAGCTCGTCACCCTGTTGCGCCGCATGCTTCCCGGCATGCCCATCGAATGCGGCGAATCCAAGCAGGCCAAGGGACTGTTGGCTGGCACGAAGGCCGCAGTGCTCCCATCCACAGTGCTCGCTACGGAGAGTGCCTTGCGCAAGCAGCTAGATGCGTTCGCCGGCCTCCGTGTCGTCGTGCCCCGCGATCAGCCGGGCTGGGCTTGGGCAGGTGCAGCGCCCCGGGAGTCGATCTGGAAGGAAGCGCAGGATGTAAGCTCGCTTCTTGAGATGGCCGCCTTGGGAGATCCGCCGAGTGCCAAGCGAGGCCTTGGAGCTTGGGGGGTTGTTGGCGTCGTGCTGCTGGTCATGTTGGCGCTGTTTGTGTTGTTGCCAATGGTTTTCAGCCTGATCGACTTTATGAGCTAGATTCCAAGAAGAGGTTCACCTCCTTGATACCGCAAGACTATCACGTCCACACACTTCATTCCTGCGACAGCCTAGCGACGATGGCTGAGATGTGCCGTGCCGCCATTGAGAAGGGCATCCCGGAAATCGGCTTCTGCGATCACTTCGACCTTGTGCCCGAAGATCCCTGCTATGATTTCTTCCGCGCCGATGCTTGGTGGCAGGACCTCGAAGCTTGCCGTGAGGAATTCTCAGGCTCGCTGCTAGTCAAAGCTGGGATAGAGATAGGCGAACCGCATCGTTTCCCAGAGGCTGTGGCAGAGCTTGCCGCCGATCACGATTGGGATTACGTGATGGGTTCTTTGCATTGGGTCGGCGACACGTTGGTTTTCGATCCGGATTACTACCAGCGGTCCAAATACGACGCGTACGCCGATTACTTTCGTGAACTCCATCAATTGGTGCAGCAGAACTCAATTAACATCCTGGCCCATGTTGACATCGTCAAACGCTATGGATTTGAGCATTATGGACCCTACGATCCCGAATCCCATGAAACCGAGCTGCGGTCTCTATTGCGCTCCTGCGCCGAGCGCGATATCGCCGTGGAAATCAACACCAGCACCTTGCGTCGCTCTATCATGGAGCCCTCACCCACGTACAAGATCCTGACGTGGTTCCGTGAGGAAGGAGGCAAGTGGGTTACTTTGGGCTCGGACGCTCACGAACCCGATCAAGTGGGTTTCGGCTTGGAGAAGGCACTGAAGGCGGTCTCAATGGCTGGTTTCGAGTCGCTCGCCAGCTATGAACGACTCGTACCCCGCCTCGTGCCCATAACCAACGGGAGAGAAGGCCAATGAGCCAGCCTTCTGCTCGCGCATTTGATGCATCCGCAGTTCATCAATGCTGCATAACCTGGCTTGAGAGGTCCCTATGAAGACAATCCTATCGGTCGACGGTGGAGGCGTGCGCGGCATCATTCCCCTCGCATGCCTGGCGCGCTTGGAAGCGGAGCGGGGAAAACCCTGCCACGAGATCTTCAACATGGTGGCAGGGACTTCGACCGGCTCGGTCATTGCTGCGGGTATTGCCTTGGGAATGAGCGCACGCGCCATCTTGAATCTCTACCGCAGCCTTGCTCAAGAAGCCTTCCAACGTCTTCCCTGGTGGAAAATCCTTTTCAACCTTGGGAATCACCGATACAGCAACGCCTTCATCGGCGAAGTGCTCGATCGGGTTGGAGCAGACATACCTCTTAACCAGCTTCCGGTCGACGTGCTGATCACGGCCAAGAACACCCAGAGCGGCTCCACCGATTTCCTCGTGCGCGACAATCCTGTGAATGCTTCCCTATGGGGCACGTTATCTCTCAAGGACGCGGTTCTTGCCAGCGTCGCGGCTCCCACATATTTCCCGAGCCACAGCGCCACTGTGCTCGGAAAAGAATATGTCTGGACCGACGGCGGAGTGGGCGTGGCAGGGAATCCATGCTACCAAGCCGCTGTTGAAGCGCTGCACTTCGGGGCAGGGCAGTATAAGGCTGGCGACACGCTCCTGCTATCCTTCGGCACAGGCAGATCGCCACACCCGATCGACGCCAAGAAGGCAAACATCATCCAATGGGGAGCCTGGGTTCTGGAGGAAGTGCTGGAGGATAACACCGACTGGCAAACCTACGTCACACGCAGGGAGTATGACGCCACCGGCCGAGTGGATTTCCGTCGCTACCAGCTTGACTTGGCGCCAGATGTGATGGCGCACTTGGGTGTTGAGATCCCACCTGATGTGGATGTGCGCAAAATCACCCTTGATTCCGTATGGGCGATCGATCTGTTGGACGAAATCGGCCGCGCCTTCGCATTGGCCATCGATTTCGATGCTGGTGAGGGATTGGATCTGCGCAGTTCAGAACCTCAATTCGCCTCGCATCTGACACGGCCCGCCGGCCATTAAGCCCTGCCGCAAGCCTTCACCGAAACCGGATCGGCCTTTATAGAAACCGGGCAGAGCACGGGCGGCAAGGCAATGCTGCCACTTTCTGGGGGAATAAATCCTCGTTCAGTCCTCGGGCTCGGGCTTGTTGCCCAAGATCTCGTCAATTCGCTCCAGAACCTCCGGCGTGAGCATTTCAACAACCTTAGAAGATTCGAGGTTCTCTTCGACGTGCTTCAAGCTGGATGCGCCGGTTATCACGCTGGTTATCTGAGGTAATCGCAGAAGCCACCCAATGGCCAATTGGGGTAATCCCACCCCCAATTCATCGGCAACCTTGGTCAACTCCTGCACCTTTGCGACGTTCTCGTCGGTTATCACTCCCCGCAGCCATTCGTGGCGATCCAACCTGGTTCCAGAAGGAATGCCTTGGTTGTACTTGCCGGTAAGCAAGCCGCTGCGCAGCGGACTCCAACTCACAAGCCCAAAGCCAAGGTCTTCAGCCGCGGGCGCTAGCTCATCCTCCAACCGGCGACGCACGAACATATTGTAATGCGGTTGCTCAACGGCAGGAGGATAGAGGCCCCACTGCGCCGCAATGCCGTAGGCATTGGCGATCTGGCCTGCCCGCCACTCCGACGTCCCCCAATACAGGACCTTCCCCTGATGGACAAGATCATCCATCGCTCTTACAACCTCATCCACGGGTGTCTCGGGATCATAGCGATGACAGAAATAAAGATCGAGATAATCAAGGCCCAACCGCTTCAAGGAGGCGTGACACGATTCCATGATGTGTTTGCGTGACAATCCTCGACCCGTCGGGCCCTCACCCGTCGGCCAGAACACCTTGCTCGAGATCACCAGCGCCTCCCGCGGCAGATCCTTGATAGCTTTGCCCATCACGATCTCGGCTTCTCCCTTTGCGTACACATCAGCATTGTCAAAGAAGTTAACACCGAGCTCGTAGGCTTTATGCAGAATCTGAGAAGCTTCGCTATCATCGACTTGTCGTCCGAACGTGAGCCATACACCCAACGAAATCTCGCTGAGTTTGAGTCCTGAGCGACCCATTCTGCGATAGTTCATTCGATTAGCCTCCACAAGATGCAAGTTGAGCCAAGGTAATGGCAAGCGGATTATACACGTCACAGTGCCGGCAGGCCCTT
>DAOVIK010000310.1 GCA_030673735.1 Anaerolineae bacterium | reverse complement strand
AGCGATATTCTCGTCGGCGCCGGCATGGTTTCTCGCGTTCGCTCATGCTACTTCGGCCTTGAAGCTTTCGGTCTGGCCCCTCACTTCACAACCTCCGCCGCTGATGGAAGCATCGAGATCATCGAGGAGACCGAAGCCAGCTTGGCATTTGGCTTGCGAGCCAGCCTGGCAGATGTGGGCTTTATGCCCTCAAACGCATGGTTGGGCACAGATTTGCCAAGCCTGCGGCCGGATGTAAAGACGGTTATTGATCCATATTCGGGCGAAGAACTGATCGCCTTCCCGGCGATCGAGTTCGATGCTGCTGTGATTCATGCTTTGGCGGCTGATCCTCAAGGAAATGCCCAGATCGGTGGCAACTGGGGCGTTGATCGAGAGCTTTCGATGGTGGCTGAAACCGTGATCGTTACGGCAGAGAAGATACATCCCCGCCTCGAGCAGGCAGACATCATCGGCCCCGTGGTCGATGCGGTCGTGGAGATTCCAAACGGCGCGTGGCCGACCTCATGCCATCCTCTCTATCCCCTCGATGGGCACGCAACGCTCGAGTATACAGAGAAGGCAGGTACTGAAGAGTATTCCAAGCTGATCTCCACGTGGTCTCGCCATCATGGCTTGGAAACCGCGACCTGATCTGCGCGTTCATGAGAGTCTAATATCCCTGTGGTAGGGTTGAATCTAGGCCGATGGAACCATCGGCACAGGAGCGCAAACATGTCTTCGAAGCTTTCCAGGTTAATCATAGGTGTTTTCATAGGTGTCTTTCTGGGAGGAGGGCTCTTCTCCTCCGGGTGGGTCCTGCGTGCCGCTATCGTTGATGGCAGGGTTTCGATTCCCGGATTGATCTTGCCTGGGATCGAAACTGCACCGCCGATGGAGCTGGGGCCGGGCGAAGCTCCCACGCTCGAACTGGAGAGCCTTTTCACCCCGTTCTGGGAAGCATGGAATCTCGTCCACGAGGATTTCGTCAACCAACCGCTGGATGACTTAGAACTCATGCGCGGCGCAATACGAGGCATGATGGGAGCGCTTGACGATCCGCATAGCACCTACATGGATCCCGAACAATTCCGCCAATCCAACATGCCCCTCCAGGGCGGGTATGAGGGCATCGGCGCCTGGGTGGATCCCGACGGCGAGTACCTGATCATCGTCTCCCCTATGCCAGGATCGCCGGCTGAGGAAGCCGGGCTGGAACCTGGCGATCAAGTGATCGCCATCGACGGCGATGACATGACCGGCATCGACGGGAGTTTGGTCATCCGTCGGATCCTTGGGCCTGCCGGAACTACCGTCCGACTTACGATCTTGCGCGAGGACGAATTCGAACCCTTCGATGTTGATATCGTGCGCGCCAGGATAACCCTCCCCAGCCTTGAAAGCCGCATGCTGGAGGAGAACATCGCCTACATCCATCTGTTCAACTTCGGCGCTCGCGCCACGATTGACTTGCGCCAAGCGTTGAGGGATTTGCTGGCCGAAGATCCAATAGGATTGATCTTTGATTTGCGAGGCAACGCCGGGGGATATCTGTCAACCTCCATCGATGTGGCCTCCGAGTTCATCGCCGAGGGAGTGATCGTTATCGAGCGCTTCGGGGACGGAACTGAACAGGTCTATGAAGCGAATGGAGACGGCCTGGCGACGGAGATCCCTCTCGTCGTTCTGATCGATGGCGGATCCGCATCCGGATCTGAAATCGTTGCCGGCGCGATTCAGGATCACCGTCGAGGCCCACTGGTGGGAGAGACGTCCTTCGGCAAGGGATCAGTGCAAACTTGGACGCCGCTCTCGAACGAGCAGGGCGCCGTGCGCGTGACGATCGCGCAGTGGTTTACTCCCAATGATCGCTTGATCCACCAGACCGGCCTCGATCCGGATGTTGAAGTAGAGTTCACAGAAGAGGATTTCGAAAACGAACGTGATCCACAACTGGAAGCGGCCATCCGCGCCCTCATGGCCCCACAATGATACGATTGACCAGGATAATGCCGTATGTTTGCTTTCTCCTTTGATTACTGGTTGTACATGCTCCCTGCGATTGCGCTGGTTTTCCTCGCACGCATCTGGGTCTCCACTACTTACAGCAGATGGGGCAAGGTCCCTAACGACAGGCAGGTGACCGGCGCCGAGACTGCCAACCGCTTGCTGGGCTACTCAGGTTTGCGATCGGTTTCCATCGAAGGAATTCGAGGAAACCTCAACGATCACTACGATCCGCGCAGCCATACGCTGCGTCTATCGGCGGGCATCGCCAACGATCGCTCCGTGGCCTCGATGGCCGTCGCTGCGCATGAGATCGGCCATGCCTCCCAGCACGCTCAAGGATACTTCCCTCTGCGCGTGCGCAGCGCGCTCGTTCCCGTAGTGAACATCGGCTCCACCTTGGGTTGGATCCTGATCTTCGGTGGGTTGATCCTCCGCGGCGCGCTGGGAACGCAGCTGGCGTCCATCGGTGTATTGGCATTTGGCCTTGGCACAGTGTTTGCCCTGGCCACCATTCCCGTCGAGCTCAATGCCTCTAAGCGGGCCATGGATCTTCTCGCGCAAGCCGGCCTGCTGCGCAGCGGCCAGGACCGGCGGGGTGTTCGCGCCATGCTCAATGCCGCAGCCTTCACCTACGTCGCAGCGCTTGCCGCGGCACTGCTGCAGTTGCTTTACTACGCAAGCTTGGTCGCGGGCATGGGACGTCGACGTCGTTAACACGTAACAACCCAAGCCGATTTACTCAACCATGCTCACGCGAATCCCTGGGCTCGTACTTTGAGTCTAGGGTCCGT
>DAOVIK010000173.1 GCA_030673735.1 Anaerolineae bacterium | reverse complement strand
GAGCCCTGCGCTCCACCAACCCAATAGGCTACCATGGATCGTAAGCGGTCCGCGCTAGCCCACTACCCGTAGAGACGCACAGCTGCTTGGCCCGAGTTTTGATCGGGGTGCGTCTCTGCAATCTAGCTCTCTCGGAACACCAGATTCTGCAGAAGGTACATCTTTGCCATCGTAGGTGCGGTTCGCCTGTCCCGCACGTCTTTGGCGGGGCGAACCGCACCTATCCAACTTGGCGACGGCCCGTGTGGAGACATTGCACGCAACGTCTCTACAGAATCCAACCTAGGGGATCATGCTACAGATGTGATCAAGGAGGCTCCGCATGGGCCAGCCGCTGGAAAGCTAGTTCGTTTTTCGCGTTTCCCTTCTCCGAATCCAGACCACGGCCAAAGCGGACAGCGCTGCCGCTGCGCTCCCGCTGTTGCAGATCTGTGAGATTCTCTCTCTTACCCACTCGGAGATCTTCTGTTCGGCTGTTACCAGGATTTGTTCGCGCAGCTCTTCAAGCTCTTGTTCGAGCTGCTGCTGACCCTGCGCGATGATTTCATCGATCTTGATCTCGATCTCTTCCTTTAAATCCGCCGCCTCCTGAGGAACCACGATCAACACAACCGTCGCCTCGCTGCCGATTGGCTGGTCTCCCTTGTGCAGCTGCCACATCTGTCGATGAATCCCGGCATTGCCCGGCGCAGTCACCGGGATTTCCCAGGTCGCCATCTCCCCGGCCTGTACTGCTTGGGGCAGGGGAATGCTCTCGGGTGCGCCGAAGGGATCGCGCGTGTTTCTGAGTTCGATGCTGGTTGGATCCCATTGCAGAAGGCCGTCGTTCAGCAGCGTGACGGAATTCGAGCGCGTTTCATCAGGGAAGTAAACCGCCAGGGCGAATCCCTGCGGCTCGGCGTGGTCGGCGCATCCGAGCGGCATGCCGAGAAGGCTCAGCAAGCTGCGTGCAATGGCCCTGGCGAAGTTGCGGCGTTCGGTACGCAGCAGCTCGGCATCGCCCTGAAGGAAAGCCAACTCAAGCAGTGCAGAGGGGGCATTCCAATCATGGATATAGAGCCCGCCATGCAGGCTCTGGGTTTCGGGTTTTGCGCCCCGGTTGGGGATGGAGAATTGGTTGGCAACGTTGTCCGCAAGCGTGGCCGCCAGGACCTGGCTGGCTGCGTCGTTGTACCCCACCACGGTGTACCAGGCTTCGGTGCCACTAGCAATTGTCTCGCTGGAGTTTGCGTGGATGGAGACGGCCAAGGTGGGGTTGTAGCCGTTCACGATGCCGGCGATGTCGGCCCTAGTGTGGCTGTGATCGTCACGTTCGCGCGTGAGATAGACGTCCACTTCGCAGCGTTCCAACAAATCGCGCGTCTGCTTGGCGACGTCCAGCGTGATTTCCTTCTCGACCAAATCCCCGCTCACCGCGCCCGGATCAATGATGCCGGTTCCCGTGCTCCAGCCATGACCAGGATCGAGGACCACGACCGGATTGCCGGATTGAGCGAGCGCGATGCCAGCAACGCTTCCAAGCAGGGCAAGCGCCAGTATTGAGATCATCAGCGCCAATGAAGCAGTCCGCATAGATCGTCCCCTTTTCGACCTTTGGCTTTACAGGCGATTCTATCCGCTCGATGCGATTTGATCAATCTCTCCAAATTCGGTTTGAAAACGCACAGAGCGATCATCTTCCCTGCAGATTCTCCATTTGTACAAATCTGCTCAAAGGCGCAACTAAGATTCTTCGCTGCGCCCAGAATGACAGCTTTGCCTGCATTGTCATCCTGAGGGGCGGAGCGATCCCCGTCAGCCTGTCCTGGCGGACAGTCCAGGGAACACCGGGGATGAACTACGAAGGATCTCGTTCCGCGACCTGATTGCTTCCCAATTGCGAAAAGGAGGTGGTTCGCGGCGGTCAGGCCGAAAGGCGCTTGCGGATCAGATTCAACGCCAGGCTGACGGCCCATCGGGGCGCATTGTCTGGAGGGCCGCCGAAGAAGCGCTCTAGGCGTTCGGAGCGCTCGGGAGCCACCAGGCGACAGACTAGAAGCCGCTGGCGTCCTTGCTCCGAGAGCTTCAGCCCCAATCCGACACTCGCGTGGAGGCGTTCCATGGCTGCATTTAGCTCTTCTTCAATCTTCTCTTCTGGGACGTCGTGTTGCAGAGTCAAGCTGCCAGCGAAGGGGCCCGCATGTGGGGCAAGTGCCTCGCCCAATGCCCCTGCAGTCCCGCTTTCAACGACCACCAGGCGCAAATCCCTTTGCGACAGGATACCGAGCGCTACCCCCTCAAGGCTATCCTCATCAGTGCCGTAAACTACATCGCCGAGACGTTGGCGCAGCGTCGTCACGATCGGTGCGATCATGCTTTCGGCCTTCTCTTCATCCTCGGCCTTGGCGGCGATGCGAATATCCACGCGCCCCGCATGGGCAGCGAGGCCGATGGTGGGATTGCTCATGCGTTCAAGATCCTGGATGCGATCGTCGACCCATGATTCGCCCATGCCTGCGGTGCGCACGGTGCGCGTCAGGATCACGTGGCGCAGGTCCAGCCGGTCTCGCAAGTAGGGAAGCACCGATTCTTCGAGTATCACAATCAGCTCGCCCGGCACACCCGGTAGCGCGATCACGCACGATGATGCGGTCTCGACGATGAATGCAGGCGCGGTTCCTACCGGATTCCGAATGGGTTTGGCGCCCATGGGCAAGAATGCCTGTCGCCGGTTGTTCTCGGTAGGCGTGCGGCCGTAGAGTGCGAACAATTCCTGGATTTCTTCCCACAGGTCGGCGTGGAATTCCGTCGGGATGTCGAGGGCCAAAGCGATGCCCTCTCGGGTCGCGTCGTCGATGGTGGGGCCGAGGCCCCCTGTGGTAATCACTGCCTGCGATCGGTCCATGCTCTGGCGGACGGCCTGTGCAATGCGTTTGGCATTATCACCCACTGTAGACGTGTAGAAGAGATCGAGCCCGATACCGCACAGCGCCTGCGCGAGCCTGGCAGTGTTCGTGTCGACAGTCTCGCCGAGAAGGAGCTCGGTTCCAATGGTGATGATTTCGGCGCGCGGTGGCTTAGACAACGTGATACTCCTGGATCGAACGGTCTTCATCAAATCGGGCTAGATCGAGCATGGAAACATCCACGGAAGAGGCATCTCCTTCGAGCAGGAATTCAGCCATCAGCTTTCCGGCAATCGGTCCGTGCATGAACCCGTGGCCGGAGAAGCCGGCGACGAGCCAGAAGCCTTCTACGGACGTGGGGCCGAAGATGGGGTGCGAGTCAGGAGTGTCTTCATAAAGGCCCGCCAATCCAGTCATCCTTCCTGCATTCTCCAGCATCGGCATGCGCAGGGCAGCGGCTTCGAGCGCGATCAGCTCCCAATCCCGATCGATGTTTTGATCAAATCCGGGCTTCTCGTTGGTATTGGTCATGCCGGTGAGTACGCCCTCCCCTTCGGGATGGACGTACAGCGACTGCGCGAAATCGATCACAAAGGGGAAATCCGGCGGGAGGTCGGGTAGGGCGGTGGTGCTCACCCACTGACGCCGCAGCGCGGTAATGGGGATCTCCACGCCTGCCATGGCGCCTACCAGGGCGGCCCAGGGACCTGCGGCGTTGACCACCTGGCCGCATGCTACTTCGCCAGCATTTGTGCGTACACTCACCACCCGGCCCTCCTGCACTTCGATTTCTTGGACAGCCACATCGGTGAGAGGTTTCACGCCCAAATCCCGGCCTCGGTTTATGTAGCCCATGACGATGCTGTTTGGGTCTGCCAAGCCGTCCTTGTCGTGAAATGTGCCGGCCAGGGCATCATCGAAGCGCATCATAGGCAATCGCTTGCGCACTTCGTCGCTGGTCATCCATTGTGTAGCGATGCCCAGCGAATTCTGCATGGCCACATGCCGGCGGAAGGCATCCACGTCTTGCTGGTCGGTGAGTACGAAGAAGTAACCGCACTTGCGGTAGAAAGGATCTTGCCCGATCTCCTCTTCGAAGCGTTCGATCATCGCCAAGCTGGCGATCGAGAGTTGCACATTGACCTCGGTGCTGAATTGATAGCGGACGCCCCCAGCACAGCGTCCGGTGGCGCCTTGCCCGAAGAAGGGATCACGTTCGAGCAGCAGTACGTCCTTTGCTCCCGCCAGGGCCAAGTGGTAGGCTGTGCTTGCGCCCATCACCCCGCCACCAATGATCACGAGGTCGGCGCTGCCTGGAAGGTCCACGGCCATTGGATTTCTCCTACCCAAGGATTCGCCTATAGTTCAACGGTCTTGCCAAGGTCCGCGGCCATCGCGCCGGCGAGCGCGTGTGCCGCAGCGGCTGCATCTTGCACAGCCACCCCGACGGACTTGAAAAGCGTGATCTGATCTGCACTCGTCCGGCCGGGAAACGTTCCGTTGACGATCTCGCCCAGCTCGGCGCGGATCCATTCCGGCGATATCTCCCCTGCTTGAATGGGAATGATCAGATCCCCGGCTTCTGCCAGAGCGGCTTGGCGTGAGTCGACGATGACCAGCGCCCGCTGGACGGTTTCGCTGTCAACCTCTTGCATGCTTGGCGTGAATGAGCCTATGGCGTTGATGTGGGTTCCCGGACGCACCATGCTGCCATCGAATACCGGTGTTGAAGAGGTGGTTGCTGTGCAGATAATGTCGGCTTGCGATATCGCTTTCGTAGCATCCGCAGCAATCTTG
>DAOVIK010000359.1 GCA_030673735.1 Anaerolineae bacterium | reverse complement strand
TCAGGGATCGATCCGTGGGACAGCTATTCCACAGCCGATCACCAGCTGGAATTCGCTGGAGGCTGACTATTGGAATCGATCGTCCGAGCGCGCCTTGCGAACCTCCATTTCGCTGTCCTCGAGCCAACCAGCGCGGGCATCAGGCGGAGCGTCGAAACTGGGGACGTAGGGCTTGATGTCAAGCAATGGCGTGCCGTCGAGAATGTCCACGTTCCCCAATTGAAGGATGTTACCTTCCACGCCGTGCAGAGCCACGATGGAGATCCCAATGGGGTTTGGGCGCGTGGGCGCTCGGGTGGCGAATACGCCGCGCGGCACCGAATCCATGAATGGCGTCACGGTGAGATCCACACGCTTGGATCGGTGGAAATGATAGACCAGGATCACATGGGAAAAGCCGTCCAAGTCCTTGAGAGCCGGAGCAAATCGAGGGTCGAGATGCGCGGTTCCCGGCGCGCTGGTATCCCCGGTAGGTTGGATCGGCATGTCAGATAAGTCGGTGAAAGGGGTGTGGATCGTACCAATGGCGGTATAGGTGATCTCCATATTATCATCCTTCACGGTTCCCAGTATTCGAGGAGGTTAATTGCGCTTGCCGATCCTTGGGATCAGTCTGCCGGTGCGGCGCATGTAGTCGATGTACCGGTCGCCGAACTCATCAATGAGGAGTTGCTCTTCACCCCCCAATCGGGTGGCGACCAGCACTGCGAACATGATCACGGGTACGAAGGTCAGTACCCAGTTGCCGGCGAGCAGACCGCCTCCGACGTAGTTCATCATGTATGCCACATAGATCGGATGGCGGATCCAGCGGTATGGCCCGCTCTCGACGAAGACATGATCCTCTTTGGCGACGACGAGCGAATGAAAGCTCCGACCCAAATGGGCGTGGGCGGAGGCCAGCAAGGTGATGCCTCCTGCGAGCAGAACTGCGCCGAACCATCTCAGTCCGATAGGGTAGGGAAGTACATAAGCAAATCCGAAGAAGCCCGGCGCGATGATGTACTCGGCGCCAAACACGATAGTCACGAGCGCCGCAATGCAGCCTGCTGCCAGGCTGACAGGACCTTCCCTGAAGTCCATCCCTCTTCGTTCACGCAGGACTTTGGATTGGGAGTAGATCCGTATCGTCAGCATGGCGATGAAGGAGAGAACGAACAGTATCCTGAAGATGAATTCGAACATGCTTGAGTACCTCAAGCCTGCAGCTAGAAGAACATGAAGTAGCGCGGGATGCGAGCCATGTACTCCCGGTAGGAGTCGCCGTACTTCGCTAGACATGATTGCTCTTCAGCGATGATGCGCACATGGCTCAAGCAAATGCCGACGGTGATCAGCAGCAGGGCGAGCCATGAACCGATCGCCAGACTGATGCCCACGTAGGCGACGAAGATCGAAACCTGTTGCGGATTGCGAGATATGCGGTAGAGGCCCTTCGTGATTGGCTCCCCCAGCGGGGAGGCATTGAAATTTAACAGGGCTACCACGAAACCAAGCAGGCCAAGTGTGAACAGGGCAATGCCCAGCGGGAACACCCATTGGCCGGTATTCAGAGGCGTGAGGATCACGAGCGCGAACCATGCAAAGATGATGAGCTTCCCGCTGGCGATGATCCTGCTCTCTATCTGCCCCCAATTCGAGCGATCATAAAGACGGGCCACGACCTCACGCTTGAATGCCAGCAGCAGGATGCCAAATACGGCGTAGAACAGCACGAGAAGGATCCAGCCGTTCCACAATCCCAAGCCAAACTGAGGTAACAACTCCATAGCCACACCTCCGCGGAGCCGGCTTCCGGCGAAAAAGCAGCTCGCAGCGCCGACCATCCTATTGTGTCTTCGATAATGATCCTGCACAAGCTCAAATCCAGCACGCTCTCTGACTGGCACTCTCCCAGAAACGCAAAAGGGGCTGTCCCATCGGGACAGCCCCTTTCTTGCTTCAGCGCTACGGTTGCAGCGAGAAACGGTACGGAGCGGGGGTCCAGGTGTAGCGTGAGGAGGCGATCACGATCAGCGTGACCTCGTCCATGTCGCTGCCGAATTCGATCGGAACCTCGGCATGACGCGCGTCGTCCAATTCGACCTCACGCACCACGGTCTGGTCGCCATGCTCGACTAGCAGCACGATGTATGTCTGGGGGATTGAATTGTAGAGGCGTACGAATCCCGCTCGTTCCCATCCACCTTCATCCTGCTCGAAATCCTCGCTGTAGCCAATGGCTTCGATGGAAAGATCATCTAAGAGCAGGCCTTCACCATTGACCGCGGCGTCGGTGATGTACTCGAAGCGCAGAACCACTTCCTGCCCCGCGAAGCGCGAGAGATCGACGCTCTCCTGGATCCATGCTGGCTCGAATCCGCCGCTGCTGGGGCCCGTATACGCCCATCCATAGG
>DAOVIK010000118.1 GCA_030673735.1 Anaerolineae bacterium | reverse complement strand
GAGCCGGGAAATCCACGCTGCTCCTGCACTTGAACGGAGTCCTCCGCGGGGATGGTGAGGTTCTTGTCTGCGGGCAACACGTCAATGATGAAAACCTGGGCAACGTGCGTGCCGCGGTGGGCTTGGTGTTCCAGGACCCGGACGATCAGTTATTCTCACCAACCGTGTTTGACGACGTCGCCTTCGGTCCGCTCTACATGGGACTGGCCGAGGATGAAGTGGAGCAGCGGGTAGTGAACTCGCTGGGTGCGGTGGGGATGCGAGGTGCCGAACGCCGGGTGCCGCATCATCTGAGCGGAGGAGAGAAGAAGCGCGTGGCCATTGCTACGGTTCTGGCGATGGATCCTGAGATCCTAGTGCTCGATGAGCCAACTGCAGGGCTCGATCCGCGCACGCGCCGGGGCCTGATCAATCTCCTGCGTGAGCTGCCGCAGACCATGCTGGTGTCCACGCATGACATGGGACTTGTAGCGGAGAGTTTCGAGCGGACCGTGGTCATCGACGAAGGTCGAGTGGTGGCCGATGGTCTCACGGACGAGATCATGGCTGATAGTGCGCTGCTCGAAGCGCACGGGCTCGAAGCTCCCTGAGGTTTGCACAATGGAGCATTTGCTCGAGATGATGGGTGATAGAAAGCGCTGGGCGATCCTGATGGGAGCGGTGTTCATCATTGGAGCAGCCTGGATATGGCTCTCGGCTGTTCCGGCGTCAGCCACGCCATCTGGTGAAATATCCAGCCCTCTCGAGGGCTTTGCCGCGCCGGATTTCACGCTGGAATTGATGCAGGGCGGAGAAGTGACGCTATCGGATCTACGGGGAAGGGTGGTCATCGTGAATTTATGGGCCTCCTGGTGCCCGCCATGCCGCGCAGAGATGCCAGCACTGCAGCGCCTATACGAGGATAACCATGAACGAGGCCTTGAGATCCTGGCCGTCAACTCCACCTTCCAGGACAGCGCAGGTGCGGCGCAAGATTTCGTGGATGAACTGGGGTTGACTTTCCTCGTGCCGCTGGACCGCAGCGGCGATGTGTCGCGGCTTTATCAGCTGCGCGCCCTGCCGTCTACGTTCTTCATCGATCGCCATGGTGTGATCCGGCAGGTGGTGCTCGGCGGCCCGATGAGCGAGGCGACTCTCCAGGTTGCGGTGGAGAGCCTCATGGACGAGATGCCCTGATGTTTCCCGTGCTGCAGATCGGTTCGCTGGCCTTGAGGCTGCCCGGGCTGTTGTTGATCGTCGGCTTGTGGTTGGCGACGTTTCTGGTCGACCGTGAAGCCCCACGCCGAGGCGTGTCGGGCGCTGTCGTGAACAGCTTGATCTTCTATGCGCTTATAGGCGGCCTGCTGGGCGCCCGTCTTGGATACGCGCTGGGCTATTTTGATGTCTACCTAAAGAATCCGCTGGCCCTCATCTCCCTCAATCCCGACGCGCTGGCGCCGTTGGAGGGCGCCGTCTCCGCCGGGATCGTGGCTTTGATCTACGCTCAGCGCAAGCGTCTGCCGTTGCGGCCCACGCTGGACGTACTCGCTCCGGGGCTTTCCCTCTTCGCCGTTTTCGTTGGATTGGCGCACCTCTCCAGCGGAGATGCCTACGGTGCGGTGACGCAAGTTCCCTGGGCGATTGAGCTGTGGGATGCAATGCGCCATCCCGCGCAGGTCTACGAGATCCTGTTGGCAGCGATAGTCTTTGGCCTGATTTGGTGGCTTAGCTCCCGGAGTGCTTTCACCGGGTTTCTCTTCTTGAGTTGGTTGTCGCTTGCCGCCGCGGGGCGCTTGATCTTGGAGGCCTTTCGCGGCGACAGCGCGATCGTGCTGGGTGGTCTGCGTTTGGCCCAGTTGGTGAGCTTGGCGATCTTGATGCTCGCGCTGGTGGCGCTGCATGTGCTTGCCAAGCGTGAGGAATCCTCTCCTGCACCGCAATCCTAGGATATTGACAACCTCCCGGATCTCCCCTACAATACATGCATATCTGAACAGATGCTCAGATATACAGCAATAGAAAGGGGATTGTGATGTCAGCCCAGTTGTTGGACGAGGGCACCGCTGCTCTGGTGGCGGAACTCTTCGGCGCTTTGAGCGATACCAGCCGCGTGCGCATCATTTCGGTCTTGGCCGAAGGCGAACGCAATGTCGGTTCGCTGGCGGAGGCTGTGGGAATCAGCGAATCAGCCGTTTCGCATCAACTGCGCGGCCTGCGGCAGATGCGCCTCGTGCGTCCCCGCAAACAGGGGCGCCAAGTCTACTACTGCCTGGACGATGAACACATCGTCGACCTGTTCCAGCGCGGCCTGGATCACGTCCTGCACGGCTGAGGCTGCACCCTTTGGAGAGGATGTATGCAAGAGAAGACCCTCGAGCTTGAGATCCCCCTGCTGCTGCCCGGAGTAGACGGCGGCGAGGACGCATGCCTGGAGCGGCTTGAGACAGCGCTGGGCAGCCGGAAGGGAATCCTCCGTGCACATCTGCGGCGTGATGCAGAGCCTATTCAACTCTGCGTGCACTACGATCCGGAGCTGGTGTCGATCGACGACGTGCGCCGCATGGCGCGCCGAGCCGGTGCGGACATCACCAATCGATACCGGCATGATGTGATCCACGTTGAGGACATGGATTGCTCCGACTGCGCCCTGGTGCTGGAGCACAGCCTGGCTCGTATGCAAGGCGTCCTAGCCGTCAGTGTCAATTACGCTTCTCAGAGCATGTTCGTGGAATACGACTCCTACGCTACCAATCGGCGAGCCATCGAGCGACGCATAGCGCAGTTGGGCTACCGGGTGCCCGAAGAAGGTGCTCGCAGCTGGCTCCGCGAAAACCGTGAACTCCTCTTCGGGATCGGAGCAGGGCTCCTGTTGCTGTTCGGGTGGTTGGGCGAGCGCTTTCTGGCCTTCCCGCTTCCAGTCAGTATGGGAATGTATGCCGGAGCCTACCTCCTCGGAGGCTACGCCCCGCTACGCCATGCACTGTACAAGCTGCGCGCCCGGCAGGTGGACACCGATCTGCTTATGGTGGTTGCCGCCCTCGGAGCCGCGGTCCTTGGATTGGTGGCAGAAGGCGCACTGCTGCTCTTCCTCTTCAGCATTGGCCACGCACTAGAAGAACGGGCTCTAGACAGAGCGCGCAAGGCTATTCGCTCGCTCGCCGACCTGGCGCCTAAGACCGCTATCGCTCACCGGGAAGGTAAGGAAATCAGCGTCCCGGTCGATGACCTCCAGATTGGCGAGGTGGTCATCGTGCGACCGGGTGAGCGTATCCCCGTCGATGGGGAAGTGCTCGCCGGGCAGTCATTAGTGAACCAGGCCCCGGTTACGGGCGAATCACTTCCGGTGGAGAAGCAACCCCAGGATCACGTCTTTGCCGGAACCTTGAACGGTGAAGGAGCATTAGAGTTGCGTGTGGAGAAGCTCGCACGCGACAGCACGCTGGCGCGTGTGCAGCAGCTCGTCGAACGCGCTCAGGCGCAGAAATCTCCTACGCAGCGCTGGGCTGAGCGCGTGACGCGCATCTTCGTGCCGGCGGTTCTGGGGGTCGCGGTGCTGGTGCTGCTCCTCTTGCCTCTTATCGGCGTGCCGCTGGCGGATGCCTTCGTGCGATCGATGACATTGCTGGTTGCTGCCTCGCCCTGTGCGCTTGCGCTGGGCACTCCCTCGGCCATCCTGGCTGGCGTTGCCCAGGCGGCGCGCAACGGCGTGCTGCTCAAGGGAGGATTGCATCTGGAGAATCTCGGGCAGCTCAAGGCCATCGCCTTCGACAAGACCGGAACGCTGACCCAAGGCAAGCCGCAGGTGACGGATGTGATCGCCGTGGAGCCGTGGACACAGGAGCAGGTCCTAACCTTGGCCGCCGCGGTCGAGGCGCGTTCCTCGCATCCACTGGCACAGGCCGTCCTGCGCCAAGCGCAATCCTTGAACCTACCCCTACCGGCAGTGAGCGGTGCGTCGGCACACGCCGGACTGGGCGTCGAGGCGGAGGTGGATGGATCCAGCATCCTGGTGGGCGGCCGAAACCTCCTCGATGAACACGACCTCACTCTGACTCCTTCTCTAGTGGCGAATGCCCAGAAACAAGAGCGGCAAGGCAAGACGGTCATGTTCATTGTCCGGGGGGAAACGCCGGTCGGCATGATTGCTGTGGCCGACGGCGTGCGCGCCGATGCCCGCCTGGCGCTGGAGAATCTGAGAGCGCAGGGTTTGCGTCAGCAAGTCATGTTGACTGGCGATAATGAGATGGTTGCAGCTTCAGTTGCAGGGCAACTGGGTATCGACGACTATCGTGCGGGACTGCTGCCGGAGACCAAGTTGGAAGCAGTGACCGAGCTTGTTAGAGAGCACGGGATTGTCGCCATGGTGGGTGATGGCGTGAACGACGCCCCCGCGCTGGCCGCAGCGACGGTGGGCATTGCCATGGGCTGCGCGGGCACGGATGTCGCGCTTGAGAGCGCCGATGTGGCCCTGATGGCCGATGATCTATCGAAGCTTCCGTTCGCCGTCAGCTTGGGCCGCGGTACACGCGCCATCATCAACCAGAATCTGGTTATATCCCTGGGTGTGATTGGTGTGCTGGTAGCGCTGGCGCTCAGTGGCTTGGCGGGAATCGGGCTGGCGATCCTGCTGCATGAGGGAAGCACCGTGCTGGTGGTTCTCAACGCCTTGCGCCTTCTCGGCCATCGCGGGGTGTGATAAGCTATCCCGGATGGCGGGAAGCGATATCTACCAGCTTTCCGTTCCGTTTGAACGATGAAAAGGAAGATGCGTGAACCTGTACGACAGCCAAGCGCGCCAAGTGAAGCCCTTCACGCCTGCTGGCGAGGAAGTGGGCATCTATGTCTGCGGCATAACGCCCTACGACACTACCCATCTCGGCCACGCCTTCTCCTACACGACCGTCGACATCCTGATTCGCTACTTGGAGCACATGGGACACAAAGTCCGCTACGTGCAGAACGTCACCGACATCGATGACGACATCCTTCGCAGGGCCGCCGAGGAGGAGGGCGACTGGCTTGAGGTCGGCAACCGCTGGACGGCGCATTTCATCCATGACATGATCGCCCTCAACGTCCTCCCGCCGGATCATTTCCCTCGCGCCACCGACGTGATCGCTGAGATCATCGCCAGCGTTGAGGACTTGCTTGAGGCCGGCGTGGCCTATCACGTTGCCGGCAGCGTGTACTTCGATCTGAACGCTTGGCCCGAATACGGCAAGCTAAGTTGTCTGCCGCGCGCTGAAATGCTGCCCATCGCCAACGAGCGCGGCAACATCCCCGATGATCCCAACAAGCGCGATCCGCTCGACTTCGTGCTCTGGCAGGCTCAGAACCCCGGCGAACCCGCTTGGGACAGCCCGTGGGGTCCCGGCCGCCCCGGCTGGCACATCGAGTGTTCCACGCTGGCCAGCCAGTACCTGCAGATGCCGGTTGACATCCATTCAGGGGGCGAGGATCTGATCTTTCCCCATCACGAGAGCGAGATCGCCCAGTTCGAACCGATCACTCCTGGCAAGCCCTTCGTCCGCTTCTGGTTGCACGTGGCCATGGTGCGGCACGAAGGCGAGAAGATGAGCAAATCACTGGGCAACCTGGTGATGGTCGACGATCTTCTCCGCGAGTGGTCGCCCGATACTCTCCGTCTTTACATGGCCCAGCATCATTACCGCGAGCCCTGGATTTGTGATCTCTCCGAGCTTCAATCCGCTTCCCTGCTCGCCGATAAGCTGCGCCAGGCAGCGGCGTTCGCCTGCAATTCCGGCAAACGCATCGATTCCGTACCCCATCAGCAGGCCTTCTTCTCCGCCTTGGACCAGGATCTGGACACGCCGAATGCGCTCGCGGCTCTCGAAGGCCTGGCAGATGCCATCCTGAGCGGCACCGACGTCGCCGATGCGCAAGCAGCGCTGCGCCAGGCAGGAACGATCCTCGGTTTGCGCCTCG
>DAOVIK010000381.1 GCA_030673735.1 Anaerolineae bacterium | reverse complement strand
TTTCCCGCGCTTCATCACCGCCTTGGGGATGGTTCTCAGCAATTTGAAGCCGTTGCGCTCGAAGGCCCGACGGCTGCGCGTGTTTCCCACGAATACATCCGCTTCAACGCGCGCCACACCCAACACCTCGAAAGCATACCTCGCCAGTTCCCCGATCACAGCGCTTCCCAAGCCCTTCCCCTGGTACGGCTCGCCGATCCATAAGCCCACCATCGCCTGGCTCCCGTCCTCATCCGGCCGCACGTCGCATGAGCCGATGGGATTGCCTGACGCGCGCTCGAGGATGGTGAAGAAATGCAGCCGCCCTGCCGCAACCTGCACGGCCCGGGCGCGCAAGGCATGTCGGTATTCTGCCAGCGATTGCGGGCCATCCCAGGCCAGCGTATCGGGCACCGATGTGCCGTGGATCAGTGGGAAAAGAACCTCAGCGTCGGCCTCGTCAGGGGGTCGCAGGTCGATCAAGTGCTGCTTCTCTTCCAATCTGTCAATCTCCCAACGCCGCCAGAAACGCCGCCCGGTCGGCGTCGCTCAGCTTCTTGGATGCCAGCTTGAGCGTGCTGAGGGCCGTGCTTGAAGGTGCGCCCGCCGCCTGCGTCATCATCCACTCGAGCGCCGTCGCATAATGCCGCCCAATGACCTCCCGGATGGCCCAGTCCACCGCCTTGCGGATGTAACGCTCACGATCATCGAGCAGCCTGGCGCACATCGCCAGCGTCCTTTGATCCAGGTCCAGCGCTACCTCCGGGGAGAACTTGGCGCGGCGCAAGTACACCGTCGCTACCAGAGCCGCCCGCCGCACCCACAAGTTCTCGTCTTCCACCCACCCCTCGAGCAGGCCCATGTAGCTAGCATCCTGCGCCAGCGCATCGCCCAGTAAGGCCGCGCAAAGCTGGTCGCATGCCTCCCAATGACTCACCTGCGGCAGAAAACGCTCCCCCAACTCCCATCGCTCGGCCGATCTGAGCTTCTTGGCGTAGCCAAGCAGGAACAGCCCGAAGAGCTCATGCTCGCGGCTGCCCTGCTCCCAGGAAGCCAGCGCAATCGCCTTCAACGTTTCGTGGTCTTGCTTGTAAACTCGCAGCACCCCCTTAGCCAGTTCCCGCAGTGAGGGTACACGCACCCCGTAGATCGCTCCCGCGCCGGGCACGACTGTCTGCATGGCCTCGTAGTATTCGCCTCGATCTGCCAGCCTCTCGAATGCCTCCGTCACCAGATCCACAACCATCCCCACATCCGGTTCCGCAGGTAAGTTGGCGAGGAGCTCCTTCACTAATTCCTTTAACTCACTCATCATTCAAGGCCATTGGCATCTGTCCCGCATCGACTCCATTCAGTCCGCCGAGCTCCACCGCCAGCATCGTCGCGAACTGCCGCGCGCTGGCGGGGCTGTGGCCGGCGAAGTGGTTGTTGAAATAGCCAAGAACGTCGACGCCGGACTGTATAAATCTCTGCACGCGCTCGGCCCACCATTCGAGATTGCTCGTGCGATCGATCTGGATTTCGTCGAAACGGGAGATATCCTTGCGTCGTCCCAGCCAACGGATCACGGTGAAATCCGCTGTGATCCAGTCCAGTCTGGGCATGTAGTGCAGGTCCTGAAGCACCAGCGCGGCGTTGCGCGCCGCCAGCATCTCGTTCAACTTGGGCGTCAGCCACTTGCGGTTGCGCACCTCCACCGCGTAGCGAACGCCCTCCGGCAGCGCATCCAGAAAGGCCTGCAATCTCTCGAATTGATCCGGCGTGAAATCATAGGCGAACTGCAGGATCAACGCGCCCAGCTTCTCGCCCAAGGCCTGCATTGTCGCCACGAAGACCTCGGCATCCGCCAGCGCTCCTTCCAGCTTCTTGTCGTGCGTGATCAAGCGCGGGAATTTGGCGGAGAAGCGGAAGTTGTCCGGCGTGCGCTCGAACCAGCCCTGGACGGTCGTGGCGCGCGGCGTGCCATAAAAGCTGGAGTCGATCTCCACGGTCGGCAAACGCTGGGCGTACTCCTCGAGATACTTGCGCTTGGGCGTGCCCTCCGGATAGAACGGCCCCACCCAATCGTCGAAGGCGAATCCCTGCGTGCCGAGCAGCAGGCGCCCGCCGGCATTTTCGCTCATGGCCTCTCCTGCAACCATTCTCTCCGATGAAGCACAATCGTGCAACGCGGAGATCCGGGTGTCATATGTAGCTTAAAT
>DAOVIK010000062.1 GCA_030673735.1 Anaerolineae bacterium | reverse complement strand
GGCCATCATCCGTGAGTACACGTGGGAGGCCGGCGTGCGCAACTTGGAACGGGAGATCGGGAAAGTCTTCCGCAAAACGGCGCGCAAAAAAGCCGAGGGGCGCAAAGTACCGAAGCGCATAACGCCGGCTGCTTTGGGGCGCATGTTGGGGCCGCCAGAGATCTTTCCCCATAAGGCCGAAACTGAGGACCAGGTGGGAACCGCGACAGCTTTGGCATGGACTGCAAACGGTGGGGATAGCATGTCTGTTGAGGTTGTCCTTGTCGAGGGAAAGGGAAGCCTTCAGATTACGGGCCAATTGGGCGAGATTATGCAAGAATCCGCCCAAGCAGCGCTTTCCTACATAAAGTCGCGTGCCAAGGATTTAGGAATAGATTTGGATGTATTTGAGAAAACCGACATCCACCTGCATATCCCCGAAGGCTCCATCCCAAAGGATGGTCCCAGCGCCGGTATTACCATGGCGACTGCGATGGCTTCAGCCTTGACGGGCAGGCTCGTGCATCACAATGTCGGGATGACCGGAGAGATAACACTCAGGGGCAAAGTGCTTCCTGTCGGGGGCGTGCGCGAGAAGGTTCTGGCAGCCTATCGGCTTAAGCTGGCGCAGGTGATTCTTCCGACTCCAAACGAGAAGGATATGGTGGACATTCCTCTCAAGGCTCGGAATTCGATGGAAATCCATTTCGTCCAGCACATGGACGAAGTTCTCGAAAAGGCGCTTCTACCAGCAACGAATGCGGCAGGGCTTGGCAAGAAAAGCTCCTCCTCGGTTTCTTAGCTAGGCAAGAAGCATACTGACTAATCTCAGAGAACCTCTCGCGTTGACTCCGTGCCTCGTGCAGCAGCGCGATTGCCGACGATTTCGTGCAGCTTCCCCAATACCTCCAGTAGCTGCTCCGGCCACTCATTTGGCTCCAATGCACGGAGCCAGATGCCGCGCTTGCTCTTGCGAACGTCATCTCCCAACGCCGTGATATCTAGATCCATCAGTTCTTCCCCTATATGCAGCAGGATCTGATCTTTCTGAAAAGCTACGGAATCGACGCCCGCTTGGGAAGCCAGCACCTTCACCTTGAGTTGATAGAGAAGGTTTTCAACTTCCGAAGGGAATGGTCCGAAGCGATCCTCCAGCTCGAGCGACAGGTTGGTGATCGCAAGCTGGCTGTTCAATTGCGCCATGCGCCTGTACAACTGCAAGCGAAGATTGCGGTCGCTGACATACTCGGAGGGGATAGCGCTGGGGATGGGAAGGTCGATCGAAATCGCGGGAGGCATTGCCTGATCTTGGATATCCTCATGAGGTTGGATATCGATCCCGCTTTGGGCTCTCAAGCGGCGCACGGCCTCTCCAAGCAAGCGAGTATACAAGTGGAAGCCAATGGCAGAGATGTGTCCGTGTTGCCGGTTACCCAAAATATCGCCGGCGCCGCGCATTTCCAGATCGCGCATGGCAATTGAATAGCCGGCGCCGAGCTGATCGTGTTCGGAGATGATTTCGAGGCGCTCCATGGCTTCCGGAGTGCTGCGCTTATGCGGATGGCGGAAGAAGTAGGCATAGGCCCTGGCGGAACCCCGCCCCACGCGGCCCCGCAGCTGATAGAGCTGCGCGAGCCCGAAACCGTCGGCCTTATCGACGATCAGCGTGTTGGCGTTGGGGATATCAAGTCCGGATTCGATGATCGACGTGCACAAGAGCACATCGATCTCGCCTTGCGTGAATTGATTCATCACCAACTCGAGCTCGCGTTCGGGCATTTGGCCATGGGCAATGGCAATTCGCGCCTCGGGTAACAGGTCGGTGAGCCGACGGTGCATGGCATCAATGGTTAGCACTCTGTTGTGAACGAAGAACACCTGCCCGCGGCGATGGATCTCGCGCAGGATGGCCTGCCGGATAAGCCGCGGATTGTATAGGCCGATAAAGGTCTTGACCGGAAGCCGCTCTTCAGGGGGTGTGTTGATCGTCGAGATATCCCTGACGCCGGTCAGCGACATGTAAAGCGTGCGCGGTATTGGGGTGGCAGTCATGGTTAGCACGTCGACTTCGGTCCGCATTTGCTTGAGGAATTCCTTATGCGTAACCCCGAAGCGCTGTTCTTCGTCGATGATGAGCAAGCCCAGATCCTTGAAGTGCACATCCTGCTGCAGCAGCCGATGCGTTCCGACAACGATATCGATTTCCCCCTTCGTCAAACGCTCCAAGATTGATCCGGCCTCGCTCCGGCTACGGAAGCGCGATAGCATCTCTACTTCTGCGGGAAAGGGGGCCAGACGTTGCAAGAAGGTGTTGTAGTGCTGCTGGGCGAGCACGGTGGTCGGGACTAGCATGGCTACCTGCTTGCCATCCATGATGGCTTTGAAGGCTGCCCGTAGCGCCACCTCGGTCTTGCCATATCCCACGTCCCCGCATATGAGGCGGTCCATAGGTCGTGCGGTTTCCATGTCGAGCTTCACCGCCTGGATGGCTCTCAGTTGGTCGTCGGTCTCCATGTATGGAAAGGAAGCTTCGAGCTCCTGCTGCCAGGGGCTATCAACCGAGAAGGCGTACCCCGAGACCGTCATTCGGTTGGCGTAGAGTTGCAGCAGATCGCGCGCCACTTCCTCGACGGCCTGCCGAGCCTTGCGTTTTATATGCTCCCAGGCTTGGGTTCCCAGGCGGGATATTTTCGGCGTCGCTGCATCGGCTCCCACATAGCTGGAAAGGCGATCAGCTTGATGAATTGGAACGTAAAGCTGATCTCCATTCGCATATTCGACGAGCAGATACTCGCGCCGCAGGTCATCGAGTGTGCGCTCGACCAATCCGGCGAAACGTCCAATACCGTAATCCAGATGAACTACCAAGCCGCCATGCCGGAAATCGGCATAGGTAGCTTCAGGCGCTCGGGCGTGCACTCTTGGGCGCCGGCGCGGGCGGGGGCGCGCCCATCCGAATATCTCTGCATCCGTAAGCAGATGGGTTCCAGGTCCATCTGTTTGGCCCAGGATCCATCCATCGCTCAGGGCTCCGTGAACAAAGTAAACATCGCCAGGGCCGAGTTCGGCGGGAAGTGTCCTGATGACCGGTATCTCGTCTCCTTCTTGGCTCCA
The DNA here is from genome assembly GCA_030673735.1 of Anaerolineae bacterium. GTDB lineage: Bacteria > Chloroflexota > Anaerolineae > Anaerolineales > E44-bin32 > W1033. The sequence continues at coordinate 4,866 of DAOVIK010000062.1, read as the reverse complement.
AAGGGCGCTCAAGCGAGGAGCCTGCCGGCTGACGACAATGACGGCGTTGTGAGCTTGCCGCTGGCGGGATAAATGATCGAACAACGGGCGCAGCTGGCCGCCAAAGCGGGGCCCCGGAGAGTACCTCTCGCCGAGAACGATGTCGGTCGCAATATCAGGATCACCGGAATGGCCAAGATTGATGGCCCGGTGCTCTCGCAGTGAATCCTGAAGATCTGAGAGAGTGAGGTAGGGAATCGGGAAATCTGAGGGGAGCTGGCCAGCCTGAATCTGATCCGCGCGGGAAGCGAGAGCCTGCTCCTCCTGCTCGCTGACAGCGTCTTCGAGAGCGACTGCGTCATCAATGAGGACCAAGGTATCCGAAGGCAGGAAATCCAGGAATCCTGTTGGCGAGGGGTTCATCCATGGAAGGGTGAACTCGAGAAGGCGCTGGCCCGAGAGGTCCTCGTGGTCGTGATCCGACGGCAACCATTCGCTCCATGTTTGCTGGAATAAATTCGGCAGCCCTTCGCGAGCCGGAGCAATGCGAACTTGCTCTGTGGATTCAGTTGAGAGCTGCGAAGAGGCTTCAAAGCGGCGCATGGACTCGATCTGATCGCCGAAGAACTCGATGCGCACAGGTTGCGGATCGGCAGGCGGCCAGAGATCCAAGATGCCACCCCTGCGGCTGAACTGACCTCGTTCGGTGACCAACGACGCAGGGACGTATCCGATCCCGAGCAGGAGATCCAACAGCCGATCAAGACGCCATTCGCTCCCTGTTCTCAATATAGCTGTGTTGCTGAGGAAATCCTGCATAGTGATCGTGCGGGTCATTATCGCTTTCGTTGAGGCCAAGATCAATGCCGGATGATTTGCTGCAGGGGGCCTGCCTTCCTTCTGGGGCTGATCGGCCGTCATGATGGCGAGGGCGGCTGCCCGCTGCTGGATCGTACGAGGCCACCATGCTGTGTGCTCATAGAAGATAGGATTTGGTTCGGGAAAGGGGATCAACTGCAATTCAGGATCCCACGCCGGCAGCTCTTCAGCAAGCGTGAGCAATCGATCGTTGCGGGGCACGACCAGCACTGCACTGCGGTTCAGATCTCGGACCAAGGCGACAGCGGTAGCGGCGCGCGCGGCGCGCGGGAGCAGCAGTGGGCCGTGCATCTCCTCTCCGGAGATGATGGTCCGTCGCAGTTGCTCGTATTCCGGAAGCCTTCGCAACCGTTCAATGAGTGATGATAAGTTCATCCGCTACTCAGCAGTGCGATTGAAGCTTGTCATGGCTGCTTGAATGCCTTCGCTCAGGAACAAGAGCACACAATCGGCCGCTCTACGGATATCGATCTCGATTTCCCTGAGCTCGTTCTCGGTGAAATCATCCAGTACGAAATCCGCTGGATCGGTGCGCCCAGGAGGACGGCCGATGCCGATTCTCAACCGAGGGAAATCCTGAGTCCCCATCTGCTCTTGGATTGATTTGAGTCCTTTGTGTCCACCCGTTCCACCAAACGGCTTGAGGCGCAGCTGCCCCAGCGGCAAGTCGATGTCGTCGCTGATCACCAACAGGTTCGTATGCGGGACATCGTGCAATTGGGCCAGCCGAGATAAGGCAGCACCACTCACGTTCATGAATGTCTGCGGCTTGGCCAGCATCACCTTCTTGCCACCCAGTTCACCTTCGGCGACCAGCGATTCATGCTCAAGACGAGAGAAGCCTTGCTTCATTCTGGCGGCCAGGATATCCAAAGCCATGAAGCCCACGTTGTGCCGGTTTCCGCGGTACGTTCGTCCTGGATTGCCAAGGCCCACGATGAGATAGGTATCGGACGCTTGATCCTCGTTCATTGCCTTCGTCGCCTTCGAAGCCGGCTCTTACGTTCTTCGCGGCGCTCTTGCCGGATGCGCATAGCTGCCCGACGCCTGCGGAATGGATCGCCCAGCGTGACGTAGGCCCACAGAAGCAGCAGCAAACCAGCTGTGATCGCAGCTGCGGTGAGAATTGCTGTGAAAACGCGCTTCCGGATGATGTCGCCGGTGTCCTCGGATGCTTGGGTTTCGGTGCGCTCGGCGGCATCATCCTCACCCGGCGCCCGGGAAGTTGCTTCGGTTTCAGGTGTCGGCGTCGCGATCGCCGGGAGACTGGCGGATTGCCTGGAACCACCATATGCGCTTGCGTTGGTTCCTTTATCGAGACTCAGTTTCTCGTCAATCAACCGTTTCCCGCTATTGCTGCCCTCATGTATGGGTGCGTGGACACCATCGAACGACGCAAATGAGCTGGAGAGAGCTGCCAGGATCGCAACCAGGCAAATCAGACCCCAACGCCGGACCATGATCAGGGAGTATGAGGGGGGCATGGGCAAGAACCTGAAGCGCCGCGGATTCGGCAATCTTTGAGTATAACACGCATGGTCGGCAGCGAGGCATGCGGTTGACGTATGCCCGGATAACTATTAGAATTCGGTGCGCGTCACGACGGGGCGATCCCCGGCCGGGGAAGCAGCCCCATTTTTATGTGTGATTGGAGTCATGATGGACGAATTGTCTCCCAACCAAGAGCAAGAAGAAATCGACGCCGACGTCGTGACCTTGAGCGGAGGCACGATTGAAAACGTCGAAGCCGAGACAGTGCGCATCAACCAGGGTGGCGCACAGCGCATCGTCGCTTCGGAAGTCGGTCTGGAGCGGGCAGCCGCCGCTGTGATCCATGCCGAGAATGTCGGCCTGCAGCTTTCGGGGGCGATGACGGTGCGCAGTGATAATGTCACCATCAATGAAGGCGGCGCAGGGGTCGTGATCGCAGACAAGGTCTCGGGAACGAACGCTTACATAGGCGTCAGCGTCGCCGACTCTGCAGAGCTGAACGGTGGATCTACCTTAGTGCTGTTGGCGCGCGAAGTACATGGCAACGTCGAAACTGTGCTGGATACGCGCGGAACGATGGTTGCGGGTCTCGTGGCTGGTGTTGCCGTCGGGATGGTTCTTCTCGTCGGAAGCCTACTAGTCAGGCGCCGCTAGGCGGCAACGGCCGAGACCAAATCATAGAGCGAGGGTAACCCGATAGGGTGAGAGGCGCTCTGGAGGTACTCGAATGGAAGCAATAAAGCTTGAAGCATCCCCGCGTACGGTGACGGGGAAGAAAGTCAAACTCCTTCGTCAAGACGGGCTGGTACCCGCAATCATGTATGGCAAGGATGTAAAGCCCACTGCTATCCAATTGGATGACAGAGAAACGGATAAGCTGCTTTCCCAAGCAGGCGGGTCGACATTGATCGACTTGAAGATTGGAAAGAAGACCCATAAGGTTCTCTTTCGCGCCGTCCAGCGTGATCCGATCACACTGAGTCTCATACACGTCGATTTCCTGCAGGTGGCCATGGACGTTGTCATTCGGACGTACGTCCCCATCGAGTTTGTGGGCGAAGCCCCGGCGGTGAAGAACCTGGGAGCCGTGTTGGTAACCGGCCAGACCGAGGTTGAAGTGGAAGCCTTACCATCCGATCTTGTCGACCGGATTACTGTGGACCTCGAAGTCCTGCAAGAAATGGATGATTCGATCACGGTTGGGGATCTGTTCTTGGGTAAGGACGTGAAGGTGCTTACCGAGCCCGAGGAAGCCGTGGCCCACTTGATGTACCAGGTCATCGAAGAGGAGGAAGAAGAGGTCGTCGAGGAGCTCGAGGAAATGCTCGAAGAGGGCGAACCCGAGGTCGTGGGGCGCGCCGAGCGCGAGGAGCCCGGAGAGAAGAAGGAAGAAGAACAAGAGTAAGCTTGGTACCGTGCGAACTATAGGCGGAGCGGGGATTAATCCTCGCTCCGTTTTGTGTTTTCTTGTATCTGCCGCAACTCGTCCAGCAGGCTCACGACAATGCGCCCTGTAGCCCCCCAGATCACTTCATCCTCGTATGGCTTGAAATAATGAACATGGAATGAAGGGCCGAATCTGGTCAATTTGTACTTGCGCATCTCGAGATTGGCTGGTTCTGCTAGCCAGTTCAGCGGGACTCCGAAGGCTCTTGCTACTTCGTTCTGGTTTAGCTCCAGCTCATAGGGCCAGGGAATGATGCCCACTATGGGGGTGACAAGAAAACGAGTTATCGTCCAGGTGGGCATCAATCTTCCCAGGATTTCGACATCCTGAGGGTTTATGCCCACCTCTTCATGCGCCTCTCGCAGGGCAGCCTGCTCGGGGCTCGTGTCGTCGGATTCGATCAAGCCACCGGGGAAGGAAACCTGACCGCTGTGCGGCTCGATTCGCTCGGCGCGGCGCGTGAAGAGGGCGTGCCACTGGTCGTCGTGAAAATAGAGCGGGATCAAGACCGCCGCGGGACGCCCTCTCCTCTTCTTTCTGGGAGCGCTCGAATGCTGCGCCAGCTGTTTCCGCAGCTTGGATGGCAGGTCCTGTGTGTGAATGACTCAGCTCTCCTGTACCAAAACACTTCCACAATAATCGCATGCCACGCTCGTGGCGTCGATCCATTCCACTTCGTCTCGGCGAACGTTACCGCCGCATTGCGGACACTGGGCTGGAAGCTGTGCAGGCTTGCCGGCGACCATGGGCTGGAATGCAGAGGTATCTACCCCGGCGAGCATCTCCTTGATTTCAGCTTCGATCGCAGCTGCCTCCTGAGTCAGGCCGCGGGATCTCAGTTCGGATACGATGCGGCCGCTGGCCTTGTGAAGCTTCCGCAGCTGCCCTACGCGATGCATGTATTGCAGGGCCATTCTGATCAACCCCACTCCACGCTCATTTTCGCCGGCTTCGAACCATGCGCGCGCGGCCTGCAGAGCAAGGTTTGGCGCTCGGTCGATTCCACGGTCGGCGGCTTTCGTGGCCAGGTTTTCAAGTATCAGCGCCGCTTGAGCGAATTCGCCCTGGGC
>DAOVIK010000252.1 GCA_030673735.1 Anaerolineae bacterium | reverse complement strand
GCGCGGATCTCAGCCACGAGCTCCAGGGCCCTGGCTGCATCTCCGAATTCCATCAACCCAGCTTCGGCCGCGACGCCCAATGCAGCACCGACCTCAATCGTATCCAGACCCAGATCGTTGAGCTCCCAGTTCAATCGGGCGATGTCATCCAGGCTGTCGATCCCCAGATTGGAGCCCACGAGTCCGATGGTCTCGTACTCCAGCGGGGAGACGATACGCTTCCCCTGCTCGTCGGCATACACGTTCGAGCAGCGGATGACGCATCCTGCCATGCAGGCGTGGGTGGTTTGGCTTTCGCCTTTGCGATCGAGCAGGATCTGGCGGAGGTTGTCCGCACCGATACTCTCGGCGGCTTCGAAAACGCCTTCGGTGAAGCCCCTGGTCGGCAGCCCACCGAATTCGTTGCACATGGCGGTCATCGCCGCGGTGCCGTAATCTCTATAGGTGGCCGTCTGCGGATGCGCCAGCAGGGCATCGAGATACTGCTTCTGCGCTTCGGCAAAGAGATCTGGGTCGGCGATGGGCGGCTTCTCTCCACCAGATGCGTCGATCACGACAGCCTTGAGGACCTTGCTGCCCATCACGGCGCCCAGCCCGCCGCGTGCGCTGATGCGCGATGGCTGGTGGTCTTTGTCCAAGTTTGCGATGCCCGCAGAGAGCAAGCACATCTCTCCACCCGGACCGATCAGAGATAGCCCCACGTGCTTCCCGTAGCGCTCCAGCAGCTTGCTCGCCGCGTCGTAGGCCCCCAGTCCGGCAAGATCGTCCATGCGTTCGAATCGCCCCCCTTCGGCGTCCAGGTGCAGGATCCACGTGCCACCCTCGCCGGGATCGCCCTCCAGGATCAGCGTTTTGATCCCCAGATGGCTGAGCATCAGGCCCGTCGACCCACCGCCGTTGGCCTCCTTCACACCCCCTGTAAGGGGGCTCTTTCCTCCGATTGAAATACGATCGCACGAAGAAATCTTGTGCCCCACGAGCAATCCGGGAGCCCAGATCACCACGTTCTCCGGCCCCAGGGGATCGCAACGCGGAGGCACTTCGTCCAGCAGGATGCGGGCGATCAGTCCCCTTCCCCCCAACTTCTGCCATGCTTCCGGCACAGGCTCAGTGACGACCGTCTTCTCGCCAATGTTGGCGCGCCAAATCCTGGAGTCCATTCGCGATTCCTCTCTGTCGATGGATTGTCGACCATTCTACACTCGTTTTCCCAACAGATAGAAAGGGATGAATGAAAAACGGGCGTCGCTTGGACGCCCGAGGAAGTGGATCAATAGAAAGAGCGCTGCCGCGCTTTCAGCTTTAAGTTGATTGGCCGAGTAGGACTCTCTACTTGATTAATTGCTCCTGGGCACCAATTCCAATCCAGCGCAGCATTAGAGAGAATTGCGTTATTGGGCAAATTGGTATAGACTGATATCAATCCATTTAATGGAGGGAGATGTGCGCTGATGGCGCAAGCCGGAGTACATCGGACACCCCGCAAGGGGTGTCTCCCTTTCTAAGGCAAGAGTTTCTTCCCGTAGCCCCGTATCTCGCCGGTTTCAGGATTTCTATGAAACTTGGATCTGTTCAGGATCTTGGCGACCTTGACTCCGTATTCCGATTCATGCCTATCAACTATGCCGTAATCTAGCAATAGATCGTAATGTGCGGGATGCGCAAGCAGATCTGCCAATTGGAGCCCTTCAATGTTCTGCTTCTTTTTCTTCAGCTTGATATTCCTCGAGGACAGGACCTTCTGTGTTATCTCCTTGGACAAATAGCTAGTTCCATTATCATGCATACGCGTAAAGGAACTTGACAGTTGTCGATCGACCTTCTTGTATCTGGCCTCGATCATTACGTCGCCTTTGGCATCAGCATGGTTTAGAAAGAGAATGTACCTTTCCAACAAAACCTCCAAGCAGTAATGGTATGGGGCATAATGCCATGTTTGATATTTCTTCAAGTGCTCGAGCTTATCTATTGTGATTGCGACTGCGGTGTACTGCCAGTCTTCATACCCTTGTAACATCCGATCGCCGAATCTTCTCCTAAGATCCTTATCAGAGTAAAGCCTCTTGAAAACTCCTTGAAATCTGGAGATTTCCTTCCGATGGAATATCACAGGCTCATCTGGATCCTTCTGAAAGAAGTCGAGCTTTATTTGGCTCATCTCAGGCTGGATCGTATCGGTGACGTGGGCCAAGTCGATCCAGATACCGAATAGAGTCAGAAAGCGTTCGTTTACGTCTAGGCTGCTCTTTAAGTCGTGGTTTCCCACCTCATCTATGTACAATCTATAGTACACAGATATTTCCCCACCTTACTCAATGTGCTGCTCTCTAACATGCGCGATAGCGCAGCTTCACTTCCCGAAACGCCGATTCCTAATCCGAGGTTGGCGCCTTGTAGCCGGGAACCAGGGACTCCAAGAGACGCCTGACCTCCGAGGCTTCAGACTGGTCGGCAGCGGCGATGAGGTCATCGATGGTCTTGGTGATCTTCTTCAACTCCCGCTCTTTATAGGGCCCATTGGACGAAACGAAGATCTTCTCGTGCTTCGTCCGATCATGTTCCTCGCCTTCGGCAAACAACTCCTCGAACAGCTTCTCGCCAGGGCGAATGCCGCAGTATTCGATGTCAATGTCCCGACCCACCTCGAGACCGCTCAGCCGGATCATGTCATGCGCCAGTTCCTCGATGGCGACCGGTTCACCCATGTCGAGCACGAATATCTCACCGCCCTGGCCAATGGCTGCCGCTTGCATCACCAGCTGAACCGCCTCTGGAATGGTCATAAAGTAGCGACGCATGTCGCGGTGCGTGACCGTGACCGGTCCTCCCATGGCGATCTGCTGGCGGAAGATCCCCACCACGCTCCCCCGACTATCGAGCACGTTTCCGAAGCGCACAGCCACGAAAACGCCCTTGCTGCGGGCCGCAGCCGCCTCGATGAGCATTTCCGCAACGCGCTTGGTGACGCCCATGTTGCTGATCGGGTTCACGGCCTTGTCGGTGGAAATCAGCACAAACCATTCCACCCCCGCATTCTCGGCCGCTTCGATCAAGCATTTTGTACCCGCAATGTTGTTGCTCACGGCTTCTTCAAGGTTGCGCTCCATGAGCGGGACGTGCTTGTGCGCCGCGGCATGGAAGACGATGTGCGGCTTGTGCTGATCGAAGATCGCGTCCAAACGGCGCTGATCGCGGATATCGGCGATGAGCGGATGAATCTTCGGCGGGTCCTGTAGGCCCGCAGGTGATTCGGCCAACTGCCGCGGCAAACTGGCCCAGCGCGACAGCTCGTTCGTGATACGGAAGAT
>DAOVIK010000372.1 GCA_030673735.1 Anaerolineae bacterium | reverse complement strand
GCCAGTGCTCTATGAAACGACGGGGTGGGATGCACGTCGGATTTGAACCGGAAGTCACGTCTGGTATCCATCGGGAAACGAAGCAACTGGGGCAAAGGATCGTGCACGAGAACGCTTGGCGGCGAGTGCAATTCCTTGAAGCGAGCGGCATATCCCTGCGGCGAGCTGGTTTCCTCAATGAATTGGTAGAGTGGGATCGGGAAGACCACAGCTTTGCCCTTGATCTCGCGGCACCATTTTTGGATGATCGCCTTCATCAACAGCCAATCCGGATTCTGTGGATTATTGTATGCCGGAACCGGTTGATATTTAGTGACGCGTTGGGCCAGCGCCTTGGCCCTTCCTCCCAGGAAATTGACCACTTTTCGAAGCAATTGCAGATTACCGCCGTGGTCTACGTGTCTCAGCTGCTCCCGCGTAAGCTGGTCCGGGCGGAGTGGTTCTCTTGGAACAGGTGAATGATGCAATTCGAGTTCACCAGCCGATCCAAGCGAGAAATAGGGCTTGGCCAGGACTTGCGTTTCACCGGAAGTGGAAACGCTCATTCGATAACGACTCGCCACGCGGCGGATATTCTCAACCAGCACACCCAATACAACCAGGTCATACTCGAGCTTGGCCCCTATCTCTTGGAAGGCAAGGTATTGCTGATCGGTACCCGATCCCGGGAATCCAAGATTGTAGACTTCGAGGTTCGGGATCAGAGTTTCGAGCACATCACCATAGCGATATTGGTTGCTGACGCCATCGCCGGCCGTGAACGAGTCGCCGAAAAGCAGGAGGCGCTTCATTCCGGGAGGCTTGTTGGCCACGAATTCATGTTCGCTGCGGAAGCCTGCCTGGTTCACTTTCACGAGATATCCACCCGCCTCATGCCGGATCCTCGCCTTGAGATCAGGGATGAATGTATGCCCGATTACCGGGTGGTATTGGAAGAGCTGCCTGCTTGCTTGGTGGTCCATCTCGGGTTGATCATCCTTCTCGGAAATTGAGTATGGAGGGTGACCGGCAATATGGTTGCGGCGTGCTCCCCGCAGAGCGGGCGCATTCTACCATACGGGGGTATGCACGGCGCGGCGGAGCACACCCCCGGGCGCCTGACACCGGGGTCAAGCCGGAACGCCGTCGGCTGCGTGAAAGAACTATATTTGGGCTTCTAAAAGTTCGATTGCGTTGGTGATGCGTTCGAGGACCTTCGTCTTGCCAATTACTTCCATGCTCTCGATGAGCGGGGGGCTCACCTTCTGGCCGGTCACTGCGAGACGCAAGATTCCGAACAGCTGTCCCGCGGTAATCTCTAGCTCCTGCGCGAGATCGCGCAATGCAGGCTCGATTATCGCAGGATCCATGGAAGATTGTGCAGCGATCACTTCGTGCGAGCGGTGCGCGGCGTGGGCTGACTGCTTGGCATCCATGTTCTTCCCGAGCAGTTCCTCAGCATCGGGCTCGACGTCCTCGCGGAAGAAAAAGCCCGCAATAGCAACCGCTTCGTCGAGCGTGCGGATCCGTTCCTGGATCAGAGGAGCGATCGCAAGCAACTGATCATCTCCGGCCTCGAGCCCTGCAGTTGTGAAGTAGGGGCGGATTCTGCGTACGAGCTCATCCATTGGCAGATCACGTATATAGACCCCATTGAAATGTTCCAGCTTGCTGTAATTGACCGCCGCAGGACTGGGGTTGAGCTTCTCAAAGGAGAATTTTTCGATCAGATCCTGCATGCTGAAGAGCTCAGTGTGATCGTCGTAGGACCAGCCCATGAGCGCGATCCAGTTAACGACCGCCTCGGGGAGGTAGGCCAATTCCTTGAGATCAAGCACGTGGATTGCCTTGACACCGCTCTTGGGATCGACCGCCTGTCGCTTGCTGAGCTTGCCCTTTCCGCTTGGGTTGAGAAACACGGACAGATGAACCCAAACTGGTTCCTCCCAATCAAAGGCCCGGAAGATCAGCGCGTGAAGGGGGAAAGTGGGCAGCCATTCAGATCCACGCAGGACATGCGTGATACCCATCAGATGATCGTCGACCATCGCCGCGAGGTGATACACCGGCAAACCGTCTGACTTCAGCAGGATGTAGTCATCCAACGCCGTGTTTTCGACAGTGATCGGACCGCGCAGTAGATCGGCGACAGTGGTTGTTCCCTCGCTGGGTGTCTTGAAGCGCACGACGTGGCTTTCGCCCTCGCGTACGCGGCTGAGAGATTCTGAGGGATGTAGCCGACGGCAGGTTCTGTCGTAGCGTGGCGGGAGTTTCTTGTGCTGCATTTCTTCCCGCATCTTTGCCAGGCGCCGCGGAGAGCAG
>DAOVIK010000074.1 GCA_030673735.1 Anaerolineae bacterium | reverse complement strand
TATGGCAGGAATTGGAAAAGGACAACGAGGACCTGGACGAGCTGTACGACGAGTGCGTGGCTATCGTGCGCGAAATGCGGCGCGGCTCGATCTCGCTGCTCCAAAGAAGACTCCGAATCGGATAAACGCGCACCGCTCGCATGATCGATCAACTGGAAGCCAAGGGCATCGTTGGACCAGCGCAGCGCGGTTCACAGCCGCGCGAAGTGCTTGATTACGGCGGGGTAGATCTCCCTGTTGAGGAATAGGTCCTTGAAACTGAAGTCATTCGTAGAAAGTGCTTACGCGATTGCGATTCTGCTGGCGCTGGTGTCGTGTGGCGGGGCTACGCCTGCACCCTCCGCGACGCCGGAGGTGCCGCCTGCATCGCCCACGATCACGGCCTCCCCGACGGCAACGCCGGTGCCCAGCCTTCTGCTCATCACTGGCGAGAGTCAAGAGCTACTGGAAGGCGCGCTGCGAACTTGGGCGGAGGAACAAGGTTGGCTGCTGGATATCCGGATTGCGCCGGATTTGGCCGGTTGGGCGGAGGTTCCGGGCTTGCAGGCCGTGGTCGAGATTGGAAGCGGATTATCGGAGGACGAGCTCGCGACCGTCGCACCGGGCGTTCTGATCGTGACCGTGGATCATCCGTCGGCACAGCCCGGCGATCGCTTGAGCACCGTGGGCACGCCCAACGTGCGCCATGATCAGGCCGGGTTTCTGGCAGGAGCGCTAACTGGGTTGGCGAGCCAATCGTGGGTGGTTGCTGCGATCAGCAGTGGCGGAGAGCATGATGCGGTCTATTTGGCGGCCTTCGAGCACGGCCTGAAGTATTCCTGTCCGAGCTGCTGGCAGGAGATAATGGGAGCTTGGGAGGCCACCGCCGAGGAATTGCAGGCCCGGCGCGTGGATGCGGCCTTCGTACTTCCCGGTGCAGGTCCATTGCCGTCTTCGCTCTCGACGTCAGGTGTCTGGATCGTGTATGTAGGGGAAGCTCCGCCGGACCTGTCAGCTGAGCGCATTGCGGGAAGCGTGGTCTTTGAGCCGCAGCCGCTCGTTTTGTCGGCGCTGGAGGGCTTGCGAGCAGGAGAAGGTGGAACGGCCTGGGCCTACGCGGTCGAGAACGGCAGCCTGGTATACGGACCCTTGACACCAAATGCGATAAGCCCTGGCCGTGAGCGCATACTTGAAGCGGTCTGGCAGTCGCTGGCTTCGGGTGAACTCGAAGTGGGTGTAGATCCGATCACGGGAGAAGAGCGTTAGCAGGCTCGCTGTAGAGCGCTGCAAGGGTTTTATTGAGTCGGCAGATATGCATCGATAGCAAAACTCCGGATGCGCAGGTTGAACGTCTTGTCCTCATGCTTAGTATAGGTTTATAGGCACGGAATCTATGAACCACTCCGAGGAAATGCAGGCTGAAGAATCGTGCGCTTGCTTAGGATTGCGCCATGCCCAATCTCGTGCTATGATTTCTGCGGTGTCCGGCGAGTGATACTCGCAACTAAGAGTATTCGCGCGCCTTCGTACAACGGAAAGGGTGACGAGAGCATCAGGGAAATACCTGAGGGATCCCTTTCCAAAATCCGGAAGACTTCCAATGGAGGAGGAATCAATGAAAGGCAAACTTTTCGCCACCTTTGCTCTCCTAGCAGTGGTGGCCCTCTTGGTGGCTGGGTGTGGTGCAGCAGACACTCCCACGCCAGAGGTTACTGAGCCGCCAGAGGAGACCGAGCCCCCAGTGCCGACCGCGACCCCGACACCGCGCCCAGGGGTAGGCGTTAAGGCGTGCCAGGTCTCTGATACCGGCGGCACCGACGACCGCTCCTTCAACCAGTTCGCTTGGATAGGGATGGAGCGCGCCAATGTAGATCTTGGCGTCGAGATTCGCTTCCTCGAGTCCACTGGTGAGGCCGACTACGCGCCGAACCTCAACACCTTCGTTGAGGAAGACTGCGACATGATCTTCGGCGTTGGCTACCTACTCAACGATGCCTTGTTGGTCGCGGCAACCGAGAACCCGGACGTGCTCTTTGCGGGCATCGACACTTGGGATACCGCGGACAACTTGCTGGGCAGCCTATATTCAATCGAACAGGCAACCATGCTGGCTGGCTACCTGGCCGCAGGGATGACCGAGACCGGGATCGTCGGCGTGTACGCCGGCATCAACATCCCGCCGGTCACCGCCTTCAGCGATGGCTACTACATGGGCATCCAGGCCTACAACGAAGCCCATGGAACCGATGTGACGCTCGCGGGCTGGGACCCGGTCGCCCAGGAAGGTCTCTTCACCGGTGACTTCTTCGACACCGACAAGGGCCGCACGATGACCGAGACGCTGCTCGATGCGGGCGCCGACATCATCATGCCGGTTGCTGGTCCCGTTGGTGCGGGAAGCCTGGCTGTAATGGCCGAGCGTGACGCCGGCCTGCTCATCGGCGTAGACACCGACTGGAGCTCCTTCTTCCCCGAGTACGCCGAGTACGTGCTCGGCAGCGCCCTGAAGCGCATGGACCTGGTGGTCTTCGATCAGATCAACGCCATGGTCGGAGGCACGTTTGAAGGTGGCCTCTACTTCGCCAACCTAGAGAACGGCCGTGTGGGTTTGGCCGTGGGCTCGGAATGGATTGACCTAGTTCCGGCCTCGCTCATGGCTGAGATCGAGGCGCTTGCTGCCGATATCATCTCTGGTGCAGTGAGCGCGGCGTTCCCCCGTGAGGCGGTGGAGTAGCGACAGACACCAGATAGGGATCAAGACACAAGAGCCAGGAATTTCTCCTGGCTCTTGTCTCATATATCGGGCTGTGTATGTTGACAGGAACTGCATCTGCCTCCGCGGCCTGGCTGAGTTGCTCGCTGCGGCAATCTATGCTGTAATAGGCGAGTTCGATTCTTCCCTGCAGTCATCGACGCCAGCAATTCTCCGCGTGCAAGTGATGAGGCTCATATGGCCCCAATCCTCGAACTCAAATCGATCACCAAGCGTTTCCCGGGTGTCTTGGCTAATGACAAGATCAGTTTTTCGCTGGAAGAGGGGGAGATCCACGGCATGTTGGGCGAGAACGGCGCCGGGAAAACAACGTTGATGAACATCCTCTATGGGCTGTACCATCCTGACGAAGGCGAGATCTACATTCGAGGCAAGAGCGTGGAGATCGAATCCTCGCGCGACGCGATTCGCGGCGGGATCGGCATGGTGCACCAGCACTTCATGCTCATTCCGGTGTTCACGGTCACCGAAAATGTCATGCTGGGGGATGAGCCAACGAAATTTGGCGGCATCTTAGATCGTGAATCTACGGCGGCACGCATCAGGGACATATCCAGCACCTACGGATTGGAGGTCGATCCTGGCGCAATGGTCAGTACATTGCCCGTAGGCGTTCAACAGCGGGTGGAAATTATCAAGCTCCTGTACCGTGAAGCCGAGATCCTCATCTTTGACGAGCCCACTTCGGTGCTTACTCCGCAAGAGGCCAATCAACTGTTCCGCATCATGCGCTCGTTGGCCGAGAGTGGCAAATCGATTATCTTCATCACCCACAAACTGCGGGAGGTGCTCGAAGTCGCCGACCGCATCACGGTAATCCGCGATGGCAAGGTCATCGGCACCACCTCGCCCGAGGAAGCGGATAAGAGGAAGCTGGCCTCGATGATGGTGGGGCGGGACGTGGTCCTGGAAGTCGAAAAAACAAAAGCCAAGCCCACGGATTTGACGATGCGGGTCCAGAATCTCAAGGTGCTTGATGATCGAAACGCCCTGACCGTGAATGGTGTCTCATTCGAGGTCAAGGCGGGGGAGATACTCGGGATCGCCGGGGTGCAGGGCAACGGGCAAACCGAGTTGATAGAAGCGCTGACCGGATTGCGGCATCCGGTCGAGGGCCGCATCGAGCTGCTCGGGACGGACATCACGCGTAGCACGCCGCGCCAGATCACAGAACTGGGATCGGCGCATATCCCCGAAGATCGCCAGCGCGACGGTTTGGTACTCACATACCCGGTGACCGACAACTTGGTGCTCAACACCTACTACATCAAGCCATTCACAAGGCGTGCGGTCATACAGCCAGAGGCGATTCTGGAAAATTCAAAGGACCTGATCGAAGCCTTCGACATCCGCACCCCCTCCCCCCTTGTGGGTTTGGGCACCTTGTCAGGTGGAAACCAGCAGAAGGTGATCGTGGCGCGCGAGCTATCGCGTCCCATCAAATTGCTGGTTGCTGCTCAGCCCACACGCGGTCTGGACGTGGGATCGATCGAATACATACACGGCCGCCTGATTGAGAAGCGAGATCAGGGCGTGGCGGTGGTACTGGTTTCAACGGAGCTGGATGAGATCATGCAGCTCTCTGACCGCATTGCGGTCATGTATCGGGGGCAGGTTTTAGACATCGTGGCCATTGAAGATGCTACCAAAGAGAGCATCGGATTGCTGATGGCCGGCATTCAGGCCGAAGGTCAGGAAACGTAGCGGGCGACCGCCTTTGATCGAGTAGACCTCGTGAGGTTCGGTCCTATGACAGACGCCGAAAAAACACCGAAGAAAGAAACCAACGAAAAGCCGAAGGTGGATGTGAAATCCAAGGTCGGCATCTTCTTCGAAGAAGTCAGCCAGAGTTCCTTGATAATCCCCATCCTGGCGATCATCTGCGGTCTTTTACTGGGCGGCGTGCTTATCGCCCTGTCCACCGAAGAAGTCTATTCAACGTTTGCTGAATCCCCCCTTCAAGCCATCGGCAATGGATTCAAGGCTGCCTGGGAAGGCTATGTGACCCTCTTCACCGGAGCACTAGGCAGCCCAGCCAGGATCTCCGAGGCTATTGAAAGCGGAGATCCGCGCGAAATCCGAAGGGCGATCAATCCCGTTTTCGAGAGCCTGGTGAAGTCGATTCCCTACATATTCGCCGGGCTGGCCGTATCATTGGGTTTCCGGACCGGGCTCTTCAATATTGGCGTGGAGGGGCAGCTTTTCATGGGGGGAATCTTCTCCGTCTGGGTCGGATACACATTCAAAGGGCTGCCGGCTTACATCCACTTCCCGTTCGCGTTCCTGGCAGGGGCGTTGGGAGGTGCGCTTTGGGGCTTCATCCCCGGCCTCTTGAAAGCCCTCACCGGCGGCCACGAGGTTATCAATACGATCATGATGAACTACGTGGCATTCCGTCTCACCGAGTGGCTCTTGCGAATACCGATGAAGCGTGAGGGATCGACCAATCCGCTGAGCCCGATCATCGAGGAAAGCGCCGAGCTGCCGCGCTTCTTCGAACCTCCGATCCGCTTTCACACGGGCTTCTTCATCGCTCTGGGCATTGCGGCCCTGGTGTACTGGTTCCTGTTCAAGACCAAATGGGGATTTGAACTGCGCACCGTGGGCGCCAACCCGCATGCCGCCCGCTACGCCGGCATGAACATCCTCAAGAACACGGTTCTGGCAATGTCCCTGTCAGGGGCGCTGGCGGGGATGGCGGGAGCCAATGAGCTGCTCGGGTTGAACCACCATCTCTCGCAATCCTTCTCTCCGGGGTATGGCTTCGACGCCATCGCCCTGGCGCTGCTCGGGCGGAATCATCCTGTGGGAGTGGTTTTATCAGCCCTGCTATTCGGCACACTGCGCACTGGCGCAACCCGGATGCAAGCCGTGGCCGGAATCCCAATTGACATCATCTCGGTGATGCAGGCTATGATCCTGGCGTTCATCGCCGCGCCGGCGATCATCCGTACCATCTTCCGCCTCAAGGAACCCAAGGAAGAAGAGCCCGGGGTTCGCGTGAGCGGTTGGGGAGGGAGCTGACCCCATGAGCGCCGAGACGCTGACCAAAGAAACGGGCGAAATCTACGTATCCCAAACCAGAAGGCGCGTGTTGGGGATCGTCTTCCTGGGCGTGGCACTGCTGATCTGGCTGGTATTCATGCGTGGCTTGGATCCCGAGATGACCTCGACCATGCGCCTATATCCCGGCGGATCAACGGTCGTGGTCGAGGATTGGGAGTTCAACACGCTCAACGCGCTGCGCATCCTGGCCGTCGGCTGCGCGGTCGTTGGCGCCTACCAGCTTGTGCGCGGTTTCAAGAACCTGACCGGGTTGGCATTTGCGTTGATCGGTGGCATGTTCATCTTCGCCTTCCTCTCCTGGGCGGCATCAGGAGGGAGGCTCAACCTGGCCGGAATGCTGCGCATCATGTTCATCCGTTCGGTGCCGCTGACGATCGGCGCGATGAGTGGTATCTTATGCGAGCGCGCCGGGGTGGTGAACATTGCCATCGAGGGCATGATGCTTACGGCGGCGATGGTTGGAACCATCGTGGGCAGCCTAGGCACGCTGTGGTTCGGATTGCTGGCCGCCGTGCTTACCGGCGGACTGCTCGGACTTGTGCACGCCGTGATGTCGATCAAGTATCGCACCGATCAGATCATTTCCGGGACGGTGATCAACATCTTCGCTGTCGGGATCACGTCGTTCGTCTCGGCGAAGTTCATGCAGGCGTATCCCGAAATCAACTCCTCGGGAATCTTCAAGCCGTATGAGATTCCCGTCCTCGGCCAGATTCCAGTCCTGGGACCGGTCTTGTTCCGGCACAACATCTTCATTTACTCGATGATCATCTTCGTGATCTTGCTCACGTTCCTGCTCTTCAAGACACGCTGGGGGTTGAGGCTGCGCTCGGTGGGAGAGCATCCCAAGGCAGCCGATACGCTGGGCATCAACGTCTTCAAGACACGCTACATGGCCGTGATCCTGGGCGGCATGATGGCCGGATTCGCCGGAGCATACTTCACGCTCGGCTCGGTTGGCCGCTTCGATTCGGCGATGACCGCCGGCCGCGGCTTCATCGCCCTGGCGGCGATGATCTTTGGCAACTGGACCCCGTTGGGAGCCATGGTGGCTGGCTTGCTGTTCGGTTTCTCAGACGCGCTGGCAGCCAGCCTGGCGCTGCTGCGCGTCAAGATCCCCTCGGAATTCCTACTCATGACGCCGTACCTGATCACCATGATCGTGCTGGCTGGCGTTGTGGGACGCGGGCAGATGCCTGCCGCCGACGGGCAACCGTACATCAAAGAGTAGCGCGCAAAGGTTCGCATCTTGGCAGGAGCACGTATTTCGTGCTCCTGTTTGCTTTTGCCGGGCTATGTGGTGGCTATTCTTTTGGATTCCACCAGGTAGCGCTCGCGTACGTTTCTTGATTTCGTCACCGTTCGC
>DAOVIK010000321.1 GCA_030673735.1 Anaerolineae bacterium | reverse complement strand
GGAGAACCACTGCCAGAACCGCCCAAGCCCATCACCGTCTCTGACCCAGTTGCACCCACAGAGCAGGAAGCTTTCCTGCAAGCCGAGCAGGAACAGCTCGAGAAGGACCCCGAAGGTCCGGCTGATCCCGAAGAGGAGGCCATGCAGGATGCCCTGGGATTGTTGGCGGGCATGATCCTTGCCACCCCGAGCGCGGATAGCGGCGATGGGCGCGGATCGAAGGCAAAATCACGGCGCTCTCGGCGCGGAACAGGAAAGATCTCTGGCCGCAAGCTTCCCGAGATTTCACGCCATCTGAGCACTGGCATTGAGCTAATATCCCGCGGCCATAAGCGTGGCGCGGCAAGGGAAATCCAGCTCGCCTTGGAATCCGGCGCCGATAGCCCTCCAGTGCGCTTTGTCATGGGCCTCTTGCTCAAAGACATTGGTGACCACAGTACCGCGCGGGATCATCTGATTGCCAGCTTGGGCGAGCCCCGCCTGGCATTGGGAGCGAATCTTGCGCTAGGTCGGTTGGCGCGCGCACGCGAGGACATGGAAGAAGCAGCGCACTTTCTGTTGGAAGCGCTACGCATGGCGGATACGCTTTCGGTGGGTGCCGAGCAAACCGAGCAATTGAACAAACTCTACGAAACCATCAAAGCCTCTCAGACTGATACTGAGTCAAAGGGTGTGACACGCATCGTCGAAAACGCGCTGAGATTCCTCAGCGGCCCTGAATGGCTGAAACGTATCCGAAGCACGCGCAAGCAACTGGAAACTCAGCAAGAAGGGGAGGAAGTGGTCCCCATCGCCGAAATGCTGGTTGTTGGAGGATCAGACCGGGCGATACTTGCCATGGAACGTATTGACGAACTGGTCGCGCGCGGGCAGCAAACTTCGGCGATGGAGGAAGCCATGCTGGCCCTCTCACAATCCCCAGGCTATCTGCCGTTGCACACGCGCATGGCCGAGATGATGATCCACGGCGGTCGTGTCGATAAAGGTGTCAAGAAGCTGATCACGATCGGTGAAACTCATGCTGCGCGCGGTGAGCATGAGCGGTCTGCGGAGGTAATGGAAACGGTTCTGAAGCATGCGCCTGTCAACCTGGATATCCGCAAACGGTTGATCGCGCATTTGATGAGCATTGGTCGTCTGCGTGAAGCGCTCGAGCATTATCTGGAGATGGCGGAGCTTTACAAGCAAATGGCGCAGAGCGATGAGGCGCGCCAGGCGCTCGCGGAGGCGCTGGAGTTGGCGCAGTCAACAGGAGCCGACAAGGAGCGCTTGAAGCAGATCCTGCACGAGATGGGAGATATCGACTTGGCGCGTCTCGACTTGCGCAAAGGTGTTGAGGTATATGGCGAGATCCGCCAGCTAGACGCAGATGACGAAGTAGCAAGGGCAAACCTGGTTGATCTCAACCTGCGGCTGGGGGAAGAAGCCAAAGCGGCTAAGGAACTTGACGGCTACCTTGACCTTCTGGTTCGCAAAGGACAGAGCGCCAAGGCGCTCGAAACCTTGGAAGAGCTGGTCAGAGATCATCCAGGAAGGCAGGCTCTGCATGCACGGCTGGCCGAAGCATACCGGGCCGCGGGACGCAAGGCGGATGCCATTGCCCAGTATGATGCATTGGGGGAAATCCAATTGGACGCCGGCCGGAAGAAAGAGGCCGCGAAGACAATCAAGACCATCTTGAAGCTCGACCCCCCTGATGTGGAAGGCTATCGCGAACTGCTGCGCAACATCGAAGCTGGCGGATAAGCGCACTGTTCGTCTAGTAGGCGTCAATTGTGAGCAATTTCCTCACCGACATCACCTTCTTTTTTGACAGGCTCGATTGGCTCAGCGTCGTAGACCTGCTTCTGGTGATGGGTATCTTCTTCCTATTATTCAGCCTGGTGCGTGGGACGCAAGCGATGGTGCTGCTGCGCGGGATGATCCTGCTCGTCATCGGCATAGCGCTCCTCACCGCATGGCTGCAGTTGCCTGCTTTCTCCTGGCTGTTGCGGGCGGCCTTGTCGCCGCTGCTGATCGCCATCCCGGTGATCTTCGCGCCAGAGATTCGCCGCGCTTTGGAACGATTGGGTCGCGCGGGCGCGCTCTTTATGCCCGAGTTGCAGCCCGAGATAATCAGACACCGCATTGACGCCCTCGTGAGCGCCACACAGCGCCTTGCGGATAATCGCTATGGCGCTCTGATCGTGATCGAGCGAGAGCGGCACCTGGACGAGTTCGCAGAAACTGGTGTTGAGCTTAATGCGCAATTGAGTGCCCAGCTGCTCATGCAGATCTTCTTTATCAACACACCTCTGCATGATGGCGCAGTGATCGTTCGCGACGAGCAGTTGCTAGCCGCAGGATGCGTGCTTCCGCTCTCGGCCAGCGGTACATTGTCGCGTTCCGTAGAGCGAGAGATGGGACTTCGCCATCGGGCCGCCATGGGGATAAGCGAAGTCAGCGATGCTGTGGCTGTTGTTGTATCCGAGGAGACGGGCTCCATATCGGTGGCGCTCAACGGCCGCATGATCCGAAGATTGGACCAGAGCCGTCTGCGCAGTATCCTGATCGCCTTCTATCGTCCTCAAGCACAGGGAATTCTGCCCCTGTGGGTCAGTAGAGTGCTAACACGCCTGAGAAGCAGCCAGGCCGAGGCACAAGGGCAATAATCAATAATGATAGTATGGCGTTGGTTCCTCAAGAACATGGGATCGTTGCTT
>DAOVIK010000063.1 GCA_030673735.1 Anaerolineae bacterium | reverse complement strand
GGCATCAAGGCTTTGATCACTAACAAGGCCACGCCTACTCCCGTGATCTCCTATGCGGTCGTCTCCAACAAAGGCGCGGCAGCAATCAATATCACAGCCTCACACAATCCTCCCGGCGATAACGGTTTTAAGGTCCGCGACTGCTACGGCGGGGCCATCGATCCTCAAGGTTTGAAAGAAATCGAGGCTGCTATTCCCGATGATCTAGATTCCGTCAAATCGATCCCATTTAAGAACGCCATTGCAGACGGCATGATTGAACGAATCGATCCCATCCCAGACTATCTTGCTCAGCTCAAGCGCCTGATCGATCTTGATCCGCTGCGCGATGCTGGGTTTACGCTGCTGGTCGATCCTATGTGGGGAAATGGCGCAGGGTGGTTCCCCGAGCTCCTAGCCGGCGGTTCGACGCGCGTGATCGAGATCCACAACCAACGCAACCCGCTATTCCCTGAGATGATACGGCCTGAGCCGATACCGCCCAACATTGATGTGGGCTTGGCAGCCATACAAGACCACAAGGCGGACATCCTGCTCGTTACCGATGGTGATGCCGATCGCATTGGCATCGGCGATGAAAATAGCCGCTTCATCAATCAATTACGCGCTTACGCTCTTTTGGCCTATTACATGCTCGAAGTCAGAGGCTTTCGGGGGCCTATTGTGAAGACATTCTCTACAACATCAATGCTCTTCAAGCTTGGCGAGATGTATGATGTGCCAGTTTATGAAACTGGTGTGGGATTCAAGTACGTCGCTCCCAAGATGCTTGAAGTCGACGCCATGATCGGCGGCGAGGAATCGGGAGGCTATGCCTTTCAAAACCATGTACCGGAACGAGATGGCATCCTTGCCGGGTTGTATTTCCTCGACATGATGGTCCGGCTAGAGCGCAAACCGTCAGAATTGGTCGATCTTCTCTTTGAGAAGGTTGGTGCGCACTTTTATGATCGCATCGATTCTCCCCTGCCCGCTGACGGAACTGAAATCAGCAGAGCACGCATCGAAGAAGCCAACCCGTCAGAGATCGGCGGCTTGCGCGTCACGGGCATTGACACTCTTGACGGCTTCAAGTTCCTGTTGGAGGACGGGGGTTGGCTCCTGATCCGCTTCTCGGGGACCGAGCCTTTGGTACGTGCATATTGTGAAACAACTCAAGCTGACCGTGTGCAGCCGATTTTGCAGGATGGCTTGAGGATCATAGGGATCGAATGAGCAGTTCCCAACTCGAACTCGCGGATACCCACTGCCACCTGGATCTGTCGGCCTTCAAGGCCGACCTGGCTGACGTATTGGACCGGGCAAAGGCAGAAGGGGTGAAGCACATCCTGGTACCCGTAATCGATCTCGCATCGAGCCGCAAGGCAGTCAGTTTGGCTGAACGCTTTCCGGGCGTGTATGCTGCTGTCGGTGTGCATCCTCATCGCTCTGCCAGCTGGAACGCAGCCGTGGCCGGCGAGTTGCGCTCCTTGGCTGAATCCTCGTCGGTGTGCGCCATCGGTGAAACCGGGCTCGATTTCTATCGGAACCTCGCTCCGCCTGATGTACAGCGCAGAGCTTTCCGGGAGCAGTTGGCGCTCGCCGCCGACCTTGGTCTTCCAGTGGTGGTTCATAGTCGTCAGGCACTTGAAGAGGTGATGGAAGACCTTCTTGCCTGGAGCGTCGAATTGCCGGCAGAGCTGAAGCAGAGGGCAGGTGTACTGCACGCTTATTCCGGCGACCTGGAGGCTGCTGCCAAGGCGACTGCGGAGGGTTTCTATATTGGAATAGCAGGCCCTGTGACCTACCGCAAGGCGGATGAACGACGCCGAGTTACTGCAAAGCTCCCAACTGAACGTATACTATTGGAAACAGATGCACCATACCTAACACCACACCCCCATGGACGAAGGCGCAATGAACCCGCGTTTGTGGGCATTGTGGCAAAGGAAGTATCTAAGCTTTTTGGGATGAAGGAACACGCTCTTGCAAGGATCACGTCCCAAAATGCAGCTCATCTCTTTGGTTGGAATCATGGAAACAACTAAGGTCACATTCTTCGACCTGATACGAGAAGGCCTAGCCGAAGTTGAAATGCGTATGCGTTCGTGTCCGGATGGTCACCATCCGAAATTAGCGCATGCTATAAATCATCTTCTCTCATCCGGAGGCAAGCGGATTCGTCCGGCAGTTACCCTCTTGACTGGAGGCATGCTGCAGGCGGATCACGATCGCCTGGTTACATTGGCGGCAGCGATCGAAATGCTGCACACTGCCACTCTGGTCCACGACGATCTGATCGATAAATCCATCATGCGTCGAGGCTTCCCTACACTCAACGCCAAGTGGACAACTGGCGCTACAGTGCTCACTGGGGACTATCTTTTTGCACGTGCCGCCGATTTGGCAACCCAAGTTGAATCCATGGAGCTGGTTTCGCGTTTCTCCAACAGCCTCATGACGATCGTCAACGGTGAAATAACTCAGCTCTTCCGTACGCCAAGCGATACTCCACGCGAGGACTACTTCCGGCGCATCTATGCCAAGACCGCCGCGCTGTTTGAAATGGCAGCCGAAGGACCAGCAATGCTCAGCGGGACGGATGAACGCCAAATCGAGGCAATGCGTATCTATGGCAACAACGTCGGCAGTGCCTTCCAGATCGTTGATGATGTGCTCGATTTCGTTGGAAATCCAGAGCAAGTCGGGAAGCCAACTGCCAGCGATCTCAGGCAGGGTTTGATCACGCTGCCCACACTTTGCTACCTGGAAGCCAACTCTCAGGATAAGGATATTGCGGCACTGATGAATAATGGCCACATTGCTGGAAGGCGCATTGAGCGGCTAATTGAATCCATTAGCTCCTCGGGAGCCATTGAAAAGGCGCTGCAAGAGGCGAGAGGGTATGTCGACAACGCGGTTTCGCAATTGGCGGGATTTCCCTCCAGCGTAGAGCGTGAGGCCCTGGCGGATCTTGCCGAATACGTTGTTCAGCGAACGGTTTAGAGCTTTGCCATTAGGAGGCCTAAGTGGATATCAGCATTCACGAGTACAAGCGCGTTGGGGTAGTTACCGTGGGAGGCAGAATCGACGGTTCAACCTCCCCCAAACTTGAGACAGAACTCAAGGAGCTCATGAAGGCAGGGAAGAAGAACATCATTCTCGACATGAGCGCCGTGGATTTCATGTCTTCGAGTTGTCTGCGAGTGATGCTCACGACGCGCAAATCGCTGATGGGCAAAGGTGGCCGGATCGTTCTTGCGGATCCATCTCAGCGCGTGACAGACACTCTGGATATCGCCGGAATTGATGTGCTGTTCGATGTGTTTCCGGACCGCGAAGCCGCCGTCGCCAGCTTCTAGGTAACTATGCTCAACGAACCTCGTATCTTTCCGGGACGCTTCGAGCATATTGAAGCGATTTGCGATCTCGTCGATCGTGCAGCGAAGATAGCCGAATTTGATGACAGCACGAGCTATGCCTGTCAATTGGCTGTTGGTGAGGCATGCGAGAACATCATCTGCCACGGCTATAAGGACGACGATAACGGCGAGATCGAAGTCATTGTTCGCGCCGAACCAGGCGAGTTGACTATTGAGTTGCAGGATTCCGCCCGCCCGTTTGATCCCACTTCCGTGCCAGTTCCAGATGTCAAGAGTGGGATGGAAGATAAAGTGGGCGGGCTTGGCTTGCCCATTATTCACCGCGTGATGGATGAAGTTGAATATTCCCGCCATGGCCGCAAGAACCGGCTAACACTGCGCAAGCGCTGCACGTCCGATTGAAAAAGGCGATGATGGCTTTCCACCCTCTCGCAGCACACCTGCTTGCAGGAGCTCCGCATAATGCCGCGCTGGGTGAGCTCCTACGCTTCCTAATCCCATTCACAATGATCTTGCTGCTAGGCTTGATGCGCCTCTTGCCATGGCGCCGTAAGCAGCGTTCGGTAGGACCGGACGATCAGGCATTGGCCTCGCTTGCCGAGATGAGTGAGACCATAGCTGCAGTTGCCGCGGCCCCATCCGATTTGGCTGAAATAGCCTATCAGGAAACCACCCGTATGATGGACACTGATTTCTTCCAGCTCGGCCTCTTCGAGGGCGAAGGCTTGAGGATGCTGATCCAAGTGCGGGATGGAAAGCACCTAGAGGCGCGCAGCTATGAAATCCAATCCAAAGACACAGGCGTCCTCGGTTGGGTGCGAGACCAGGGCAAGGCACTGCTGATCGAGGACTTCGAAGCATCGAAGCATGCCGTTCCCACAACCACCGCAAGCAAGCCTGCCGATCAACCGCGTACCGGGCTATTTGTACCCCTGAAGGTCAGCGAACAAGTGATCGGGCTGGTGGGCGTCCAGAGCCGCAGGCCTCAGGCATTTCATCACGGCCACCAGCAGCTGCTATCCATCCTGGCTAACACTGTGGCCTCCGCGCTTGCGATGATCACGCTACATTCCGAGATCGAGTTTCGCACCACGCGGCTTACCACTTTGGGCGACATCTCGCGGCGGTTAATCTCCTTACGCCCGCTGCCTGCGCTGTTCGATGAGATCGCCCAGCTCATCTCTCAGGCATTCGAGAGCTGCGCCGTAGGCATCTACGAGCGCGATGCGGACAGCCTGGTCTTGAGGGCAAGTGCGCCGGAGGAATTCTCCCCTGCAACCAAACGAGTTCCGGATGGCGAGGGCATCATTGGTCGGGCTGCTCTCGAAGCGAAGGTGTTCGTTACCAAGAATGGCGATGAAACGGAGTCGTCTCCTATTCATGGATTCATCGAAGACGCCACAGAACTGGCAATCCCGCTTAAGGTCGAAGACCGAGTTCTTGGGGTGCTGTTCATATGCACTCCACAAGGAAGGCCCTTTGCGCCGGATCATATGCAGCTCGCAGAGATGCTGGCAGCCCAGCTTGCTTTGGCTATGCTCGAGGCCCACAACTACGCTCAACGGCAGGAAGAAAGCTGGATCACAACCATGCTGCTCGAAGTGGCGCGCCATGCCTCACGACCCGGCGATGTCAATGAAGCATTGCAATCCGTTCTACAGCTGAGCACGCTGGTTGCCGGAACATCTTGGGTAATGCTGTTGGTCAACGACGAAACTGGGAAAGGCTTGCGAGTGGGGCCCGTGGCAGGATTGCCCCGCAGGCAGCTGATGGGTATCAGCGAATACCTCATACATCCTTCCTCAATCGGCCTTGCTCCACCCTATGAAGAGAGCAACGTTCCATTCCCCATTAAGCTTCCTCAATATCTGGCAGTCGCTCTTGAATCCGAGAATGCAAGCGCCCTGGCTCTGAGCGACGGCGAAGCCCTTCTCGGTGTGCTGCTGCTGGAAAGCATAGAGCTCACGGAAAGGCAAAATTCCCTCTTGGCAGGGATTGCCAACCAGATTTCGCTCCGCATTGAGAATGCTCGGCTGGTAGAGGAGATCGCCGCCCGGCGATCCTTGGAGCGCGAACTCACCATGGCACGCAACATCCAGCAAAGCTTTTTGCCTAAGTACGTGCCAATCCATCCCGGATGGGAGCTGGGAGTGACATGGCAAACGGCTCGCGATGTTGGCGGGGATTTCTACGATTTCATTCCCTTGCCTGCAGGCCCGCAGGGACCGCGCTTGGGCATCGTCATCGCCGATGTCGCCGGAAAAGGCGTGCCGGCGGCTCTCTTCATGGCCATGTGCCGCACCCTTTTACGGTCAGTCGCCATAAGGCGCATCGATCCCGCGGTCACGCTCGAACGTCTCAACAAGATACTCTTCCAGGACACAGAGACCGATCTTTTTATCAGCCTTTTCTACGCCCTGTGGGAACCCGAAGCAGGAAAATTGAGCTTTGCCAACGCGGGACACAATCCTCCTCTTCTCTTTTCTCCCGAACAACCCGCGCGCAGGATTGCTGAACACGGCATGGTCTTGAACGTCGACCAAGACGCCAAATATGAGACCACCTTGCTTGACTTCGCCCCAAATCAGATGCTCGTCCTCTACACAGATGGCGTCACCGAAGCCACTAACTCCGAAGGAGAGCTTTTCGAGCTCCATCGCCTAGAGCACTTGGTTCTCGGTATGGAAGAATGGAAGGCGCAGCAAGTCGCCGATCGAATATCCGACCGTGTAAGGCTTTTCACCTCGGAGCCAGATCTATCGGACGACGTGACAGCGATTGTCATCAGGCGGACGAAGAACGAGCGATAAGACCGGCACGGTTTCCGATGATTGCAGGGAGGGCTGCATGCAGAAAAAGAACATCTTCCCATCATCCCATCCGTTGGTTGCCCATAAGCTTACTAAGCTGCGTGATAAGAACACCGAGCCTAAGAAGTTCCGCGAACTGATTCGTGAGATCTCGGCTCTGCTTACCTATGAAGCCACCCAAGATCTTGCCCTCGAACATGTATCGATCAACACACCTCTGGCAGCGATAGAGGGGACCACCCTCGCCCAGAAAATCGGGCTGGTTCCCATTTTGAGGGCGGGATTGGGCATGGTCGAGGGAGCGTGGGAGCTGATGCCATCTGCGGAGGTTTGGCACATCGGGCTCTATCGAGACGAACAAACACTGATGCCGGTGGAATACTACAATAAGCTCCCTGTGGAGCCTACTGTCTCTGTATGCCTGATCCTGGATCCTATGCTGGCAACAGGAGGATCAGCCGTCGCCACGGTTGACATGCTCAAGGAATGGGGGGTGAGGATGATCAAGTTCGTGGGTTTGATCGCCGCCCCCGAAGGGATTTCCAAGCTTCACGAGAATCACCCCGATGTGCCCATCTACATTGCCGCCATTGACGAGCATCTCAACGACGTGGGGTACATCGTCCCCGGCTTGGGTGATGCCGGAGATAGGCAGTACGGGACAGCGTGATCTGCAAGCATTTCTCTTAGAGGAGTTAGGTAAGCAACCGGACGATCCACCTCACAAACTGTTGAACGATCCACAGAGGCACAATCAACAGTATGTCCAACGCAACCGTAAGAGTGAATAATCCTGCAAAGCCTCTCAGGAACAGATCGAGGGGTGATGAGATCAAGGCAGCAGCTTCAGGTCCCAATCCAAAGAGCATCGTAACCACTGCTAAGAATCCGAGTATCAATCCAACAGGAACCCATGCGGATCGATCTGCTGCTGAGGGCAACATAGTGTTGCTTACGACGATAGCCAGATAGATCCAAATGGCCAATTCGGGATTGGCTTGCAGGCGATTCCACAGAAGCGCAAGTGCCTCGAGATCATACTGTTCAATTCCTCGCAACAAGGAAGCCAATCCCAGGTTCTCAAACACCAACATGCTAAGAACCATTGCCCCGGTTGCTAGGGGAGCAACGCCGATTAGGGCTGACCGGACTGGATCTGCCCGATCCGTCTCAACGGATCCAAATCGGATCGATCCATTTTCACGCAGAGTGGGAATAAGAGTGAAGCTTCGAGTTCCGACACCAAGCACTTTCGCCGCCAGCCAGTGGCTCAGCTCGTGCAGCACGACTCCTGGCAGGAGGAGCACAGCATAGATGAAGAAGGAAACCTTGGTGTCGCGGAAGATGAGAAGCAAAAGCCTCTGTAGATTGTAATGCAGCCAGCGTTGGGCGAAGACCAGCGCCACCAAGGAAACACCAAACCATATGAAACTATAGAACATAGCTGTCTATCAAATTGTCTTGCCATGGGCAAGTGATAAAACCAGATTGCCTATTTCCACATCCAAGGTTGGCATAATCATTCGCCAAATCCCCCATTATGCGAACTCCTATGTAGCGTTTTCGATTTCGCTTGAAAGCTGCGCGACGTGATCGGAGAGCCAGGGCTGAAGCGGCCGCCGATTGAGCCGGCCTAAGATCCTTTCAGCCCCAATGTAATCCTCAGAGGCGATCAACCATTCGGCCTGCAGCGCAAGCGCAAGCACATCATCTGGATTGGATAAGAGCGCAGCATCAATTAGCTGTGCGGAGGCTTCCAGCTCATCTTGGTGCAGCAGC
>DAOVIK010000300.1 GCA_030673735.1 Anaerolineae bacterium | reverse complement strand
CGAGAGGGGACAGGCTTACATATTCTTCTCGGACTCTTCCGAATAATAGATCATGCTCTTTGGTGCATATTGTGATGAAATACCATACCTGCGAGGTGTAGTCCCAACCTCGCCATCGATCGGATTCGGTCCGATATCTTCCTTTGAACCGTGTCATGATTTCCTGAATACATCATATAGGAATTCAAATCACTTTTCCCACGCATTCATGGGCTTGTCGTGGAACCGGGGCTACGAGAGGCGATTGCTTGACAACGGAGGATCGCTGAATTGGACGTGGACAACCCCGTCTACGCGGGGTGGACGAAGACGAATACAAGCCACGGCGGCGCCCGTTCCCTGGTGGAATCCATTATTGATGTCGAATCAGTCGAAGGAACCGTGGGCCGTGAAAGGCCTTGGTTCCGGCATCCTGATGTAAACTTCAACCTGTAGGTATGGTTGCAACCCATCGGCCCGACTTGCGTATAGCGTACTAGAGAGCAACAAGCCCGGAGCAATCCTGTGCCCGACGAAGAAAAGCTATGGCTGCTGCAGGCACGCGAAGGCGACGAAGAGGCGTTCAGCCGAATCGTGGAAGCATATCAACGGCCGGTTTTCAACCTCTGCTACCGCATGCTGGGGGAGCGCACGCTGGCAGAAGACGCCGCCCAAGAGACCTTCCTTCGAGCCTTCTTAGGACTGAAGCGCTACGATCCAAATCGCCCCTTCATAACCTGGCTGCTGAGCATCGCCTCACACCACTGCATCGATCGCCTGCGACGGCGCCGGCTACGGCTGGTACCGCTCGAAGAGCTGTACCGCGCGCCGCAGATCGCCGATGCAGCGCCAGGGCCGGAGAAGGCGCTGGCGCAATCGGAGCAGGAAAACGAACTGCGTCAATCTCTGCTCCATCTGGCACACAAAGACCGGGCGGCGGTCGTGCTGCACTACTGGCATGGGCTCTCCTACGCCGAAGTCGCCGAGACACTCTCGCTGACCACAAGCGCAGTGAAGAGCCGCCTGCACAGGGCACGACGCGAATTGGCCGAGCGCTGGTTGCGCCGAGAAGCCGAGATGGTGACGATCCGAGGTAGACAAGATGAAGCATCCGCCGTTTGATAGCTGGCTGTTCGATCAAGAGAGCCTGACCGCTGACGAGGGCGAAGCCTTAAGGCAGCATCTGGCAGAGTGCGGCGAGTGCCGTGCGCTGGCAGAGGCCTTGGGAGCGGTTGAAGGACGCATGCTGGCGGCCGAGCCCGTAGCTCCCGAGCCGGGCTTCGTGAGCCGCTGGCAACTGCGGCTGGCACAGGCGCGAGCCAAGCGCAAGCGACGTCAGACTTGGTTGATCTTGGCCGCTACTGTTGGCGGCGCGCTCATCCTGGCGCCGTTCGCCGGATTGCTGCTCTGGTCGGTGCTCAGTTCTCCCACCGAAGTTGCCTTGGGCTGGCTGGAACGGTTGCAGGCGCTCTCAGTTGGTGTTCAGGCGCTGCGGGGGTTTCTCACCGTCGTAGTGCGTGCGCTGCAAGATGTGAACGCGCTGTGGTGGGTGGCCATGCTCCTCGGAGCCGCTTGGATCAGCGGGCTATGGGCCGGATTGCTCTACCGAATTGCTTTCAAAACCATACCTAATGGAGTATCGAAATGAAAAAGAAACTTGTACTTGCCGCTGTTGTAGCGCTTCTGGCGCTGGCCATTCCTCTGACCGCTATGGCTGCTGGTCCGGAGGACACCAAGATCATCGTGGGCAGCAGCTACACTCTGTCCAGTGGGCAGGTCCTTGAAAGCGACCTGTTGGTCCTGGGTGGGAATGCAGATCTGGAGGCAGGATCGCTGGTTGAGGGATCGGTCTTCGTTCTGGGAGGCAACGTCAACATCGATGGTGAGGTCGAGGGTGACATCGGCGTGTTGGGCGGAAACGTTAGCCTGGGAAGCACGGCCGTTGTGCGCGGGGACGTCGCCACGCTCGGTGGGAATGTCGATCGCGCAGATGGAGCGGTCATCGAGGGAGACATCACGCCCAATTTCGGGTTTGACATCGATGGACCAATACCGGATTTTCCGACAGGCATCGACATCCCCGCGCTGCCGGATTTCTTGTCCTGGTCCTCCTCGTCCTGGACCTGGTCGCCTTGGATCGGCGTGCTCTGGTTCATCTTCCGGGTGTTTGTGATGGCCGCGCTGGCGCTGCTGGTGGTGATGTTCTGGCCGGAGCCGACCAGGCGAGTGGCGGATGCCATCATCACCCAGCCGTTGGCGTCTGGAGGGATAGGTTTGCTCAGCATGATCGCCGTACCGGTGCTGCTCTTGATCCTGCTGATAACCATATGTCTGGCGCCATTGACCTTTATCGGAGGCGTGGCGTTCGTGGCGGCGATCGTCTTCGGCTGGATCGCCTTAGGCAACGAAGTCGGACGGCGCATCGGAACTGCCATGAAATGGGAGCTGACGGATCCCGCGGCGGCGGGCCTGGGCACGCTGCTGCTCAGCCTGGTAGCGGGTGGCATCGACTTCATCCCGTGCGTGGGCTTTCTCCTGGTGGTAGTCGTCGCCTCGATAGGATTGGGCGCGGTAATGCTCACACGCTTCGGGGCGCAGGAGTATCTGGGCCCGGCTAGCGCTGCGGTTGTCCCTGTGGAGGAGCCGAAGGCGAAGGCTACGCCGAAGCCGCGCAGGACGAAGAAGTCTTCTGATAAGTAGAACGCGCTTCTCTCCTTGAGATCTAGAATGTAGAGACGCCCCAGCCCCGCTGAGAGCGTACGGGGTGAACGACGGGGCGTCTCCGCGCGGTAAACGGAGTTCCGTTCGCTAGATACTGCTGTCCAGGAAATCTAGATTGTAGAGACGCACAGCTGTGCGTCTCTACGGTTGATTCATATGCAGGAGCGCTATT
>DAOVIK010000364.1 GCA_030673735.1 Anaerolineae bacterium | reverse complement strand
GAAACGCAGATGCTCGATTTCGAAGTCAGGCTGGAAGAGCCAACAGACCTTGCCGGCGTGTTTGCGTTGCTGAAGGAACACGAGGGCAAGGCCAGGATCATCGCTGGCGGAACGGATGTTGTCGTCGATATGAAGACCTTCGACGTCAAACCGGAGATGCTTGTCTCATTGGCCAGGGTGCCCGGATTGCATGATATCGAGAAGATCAATGGCGAGCTTAAGATAGGTGCGCTGGTTACTTCCAATGGCATTGCCCAAAGCGAATTGATCCAGGAGCGTTTGCCGGCACTGGCCGAAGCCGCGCGTTGCATGGGCTCCTATCAGATCAGGAATCTGGCTACCCTTGGAGGAAACATATGCCGCGCCAGTCCATCGGCGGATCTGCCCCCCACCCTGATCGCCGCTGGAGCCGAAGCCATCATTCACGGCACAGCGGAAGAGAAACGCATTCCTCTGGAGGGTTTCTTCTTGGATGTTGGCAAGACTTCGCTCGGAGTGGCGGAAGTGCTGACGCATGTCGTCGTTCCCCAGCAGCCCCGCCGCAGCGGGATCTCCTACAAGCCCTTCAAGCTGCGAGAAGCTAGTGCACTGGCGGTGGCTTCATCTGCGGTGCGGCTGACGCTGGATGACAAAGGCAAGATCGAAGACGCCATGGTCGTACTTGGCGCAGTGGCTCCTATCCCGATGGTGGCCGATAAAAGCACGAAGCTGCTGACGGGCAAAGAGCCATCCGATGAGCTCTTTGACGAGGTTGCTCTACAAGCCAGCCAGGAGGCGAAACCCATCTCAGATGTGCGAGGCTCGCAGGCGCACCGCAAGTCTCTGGTGAGAGTTCTGACCCGGAGGGCATTGGATGAAGCGCTTGGCAGGGCCCGTGGAGAACATGCAACATGAAGATCGTCAAGCTCAAGATCAATGGAGATGAAATTTCCCTGGGCGTCAATGAAACCGAGACATTGCAGGACGTTCTTCGCGAGAGGTTGGGTCTGACAGGAACGAAGAAGGGCTGCAGCCGGGGCGTCTGCGGAGCCTGCACAGTCCTGGTCAATGGCGAACCGAGGAACGCGTGCCTGACGCTGGCGGCGCGTTGTGACGGCTTTGAAGTCACCACGATCGAGGGAATTGGTCAGGGAGGGGACCTGCATCCCATCCAGAAGGCGTTCGTCTTCAACGGCGCAATCCAGTGCGGCTACTGCACACCGGGCATGGTGATGTCGGCCTATGCCCTGATCCAGCGAAATCCAGAGCCATCCGATGAGCAGATCAAGGAGGCATTGGGAGGGAATCTTTGCCGCTGCACGGGATATGCCAAGATCCTCGATGCGGTGAGGAATTGGAAGAAATTCGAGGGCGTCCCTGAGCATACGCCTCATCCTGATGATTTAGAAACCTTCAAGACAGTTGGGAAGAGCGTGCCCCGATCAGATGGGTGGGAGAAGGTGAGCGGCAAGGCGGTCTACACCGGCGATGTCACGCTTCCCGGAATGCTCCATGGCAAGCTGCTGCATAGCCCCATCGCCCATGGCCGAATTCTCAAAATCGACGCTTCCGAAGCGGAGGAGATCCCTGGTGTCAGGGCGGTGATCACCGGAGCGGACACGCCCGACGTTCTGTACGGCATTTCACCCGCCAGGTATGACGAACCTGTTTTGGCCAAAGGCAAGGTGCTTTATGTAGGGGAGCCGGTGGCTGCAGTGGCGGCCGTTGATGAGGAGACGGCCGCGAGGGCGATCGCAGCCATCAAAGTCGAGTACGAGGAGCTAGAACCCTTGCTCGATCCTTTCAAAGCTATGGAGAAGGACTCACCGCAGCTCATAGAGCGCTTCAAGGGGAACATCAACACGCTGGTTGACCATCACTTCGGTGATGTGGAAAAGGGATTTGCCGAAGCGGATTACGTGATGGAGCATACCTTCGTTGGAAACTTCACCAACCAGGCCGCCATGGAGCCTCACGCGGCGGTGGCGGACTGGAAGCCGGACCTGCTGACCATCTACTCGTCTTCACAGATCCCTCATTACGTTCATTACACGGCCTCTTACGTGTTCGATCTCCCGCTGGGCAAGATCAAGGTGGTGCGGCCCGCCGTCGGGGGTGGCTTTGGCGGCAAAGCGCAGCCTTGCATCTTGGACCTGGTTGCGGCACAGCTTTCTCGCCAAACCGGGAAGCACATGAGGATGGTGTTCAACCGTGAGCAGGTTTTCCTCTGGCATCGAGGACGGCATAAGCAGCATATGACCATGAAGCTGGGCATGACCAAGGATGGAAGGATGACCGCTCTGGACAGTAACATCGTCCTGGATGGTGGGGCGTACTCATCATTTAGTGTTATCACGGCCTATTAT
>DAOVIK010000112.1 GCA_030673735.1 Anaerolineae bacterium | reverse complement strand
TGGGGGACGTGTTGTTCAGCTTGGACGGCGAGAAGGTGGCCAGGTTGGAGGAGCTGTTGAGCATGCTATCAGATCAGCGTGTGGGGAAGAAGGTACCTGTCAGTATTATGCGCGCTGGGAAACAGGTTGAGCTAGCCGTCACTTTGGGCGAGCGCAAATAGGGCGCCGATGATGACGGATATTCTGGGAAAACTGAACGATGAGATGGCAGCGCTCTTGACGAAGGCGCGCCCGGCGTTGGTTGAAATCCGGGGGCGCAATCGCAGCGTCGGCGCGGGAACAATATGGCACCCGAGCGGCATGGTCGTGACCAATACGCATGTGCTTGAAGGCAAGAATGTCGAGATCGCGTTGGCAGATGGACGCAATCTGCCCGCCGAATTGCTGGCGTCCGAACCTTCGCTTGATCTCGCGGTTCTAGCTGTTGAGGCTGAGGGGCTGCCGGTCATGGAGCTGGGCAATTCGCGAAGCCTCCGGACCGGGGATTGGGTTGTAGCACTCGGGAATCCATTCGGAATGATCGGCGCCGCTACCGCAGGAACGCTGATCGGCAGGACGAACGGTTCCATCGACGGCAGGAGATCTCCCGTGTCCTTGCTGGTGCTTGACCTGCACTTGCGACCAGGATACTCCGGAGGAGCGCTGCTCGATGCGCAGGGACGGCTGGTGGGGATCAACACGATGATGCAGGGGCCCAATGTCGGAGTTGCGGTGCCTGTCGACGAGATCAAGACCTTCCTGCGGCGCGCGATCAAGAAGCTCGACCGGTAGAACCGTCCTGTATGAACATAAGAGAGACAGGGGATCATCCTCCTGTCTCTTTTGACATTTGAGAATATGCTCGATCATAGCCGACATGCGATCAAGGTATATGAAGTGACCGTCGACGACGACATACAAATGGTTCTAGGGATCTCGAATATGGGGCTAGTTTTCCCAGAGGAGCGTACAGCCGTTATCCAATACGACTTGGAGGTTGTAGCCTGCTGAACCCGCATCCACGCCGAAATGGAACATCAGCATCTTCGAATCGGTTCCATCGACGCTCATGCTCACGCCGCTCTTCCAGTCGTTCTCGATGTTCGTTGGACGGTAGTAAGATTGCAGGTCCCAAATCAAATCATCACCCATTTCAATTCTGTCCAAGAACGCGTTGCCGCTGGGCCAATTGATATGGATGGCAGTGATCGCAACCGATGTAGATGAACCGTTCGAGAGAGACCAGCCGACCCTTTTCCCTTGGACGTCGAAGTTGGTTAAGGCGCGGTTAAAGCAAGGGTCTGGGTTGGGAGTGGGAGAGAGGAATACAGCAGGCGTCCAAGTGGAGGTTTCGGAAGGATCCTCAGTTGGCATGGCCGTCAAATCGATTGTGGGGCTTGCCGTGGCATTCTGCCCAACCGGCAGTACAGGGATAAGCCCAAGGGCAGAGATGCTCCAGGACACAATGGGTATGAGGAGCAGGAGCAGCGCCCAAGCATATTTCCACTTAGCCTTCTCCTCTTCTTCCGTCGCTTCTTCTTGTGATGTGTCTGGTTCGATGGTTATAGGTTCTGGAGTTCTGCCCACCGTGCTCGGTAGCGGAGATCCCGTAACAGGATCCAAGACTTGCTGCAATGCGTTCTGGAATGCGTCGTTGAACTCGACGACCGAAGAATAGCGTTGGTCTGGATCTTTGGATAGCGCCTTGATCAAAACTGCTTCGATTATGTCCGGAATTCTTGGATTGACCATCCGCGGTCGCGGCAAAGGTTCAGTTGCGTGCTTGATGATGATCGCCAGGGGAGTATCGGCGTTGAAAGGCAGGCTGCCGGTGCACATTTGGTAGAGCAAGATTGCTAGGGAATACTGGTCGGACAGGTGGGTGATCTTGTTTCCGTTGATCTGCTCGGGTGATATATACGCCGGGGTTCCAATAAGCGCCGAACCAGTAAGACTCAGCGACGCGTCCGTGACATGAGCGAAGCCGAAGTCGGAAAGCCATGCGTTTCCATCACTGTCGAATAGGATGTTCGAGGGTTTGACATCGCGGTGGACCACGCCAGCCTCATGCGCGTGCCGCAATGCGGCGGCAACCTGATCAATGATGATGGCACAGTCTCGCAGTCTCAATCTACCACCCAGCATGCGATCATGAAGCGTGCCCACCTCCATGAACGGCATGACGATGAAAATCAGGCCATTTTCCTCGCCGAAATCCAGAATCGGCACGATGTTAGGATGTTGAAGCTCGCTGAGGACCCTTGCCTCGCGCGTGAAGCGCGCCTTTATCTTTTCATCGAGGTTGAGCTGGGGCGAGAGTATCTTGACCGCAACCGTCTGCCCACTTTTTATGTCTAGTGCTTTGAAGACGTCCGCCATCCCGCCTCGACCAATCTCGTCGAGGATGCTGTAGTTTCCTAGAGTCTCTCCGACTAGCTCAGGCATGTCTTATCAGCAACCGGATCCTAATAACCAGCTAATCGCTGGAATACATAACAGGTGCCAGTCGTCTTGGGAGTGATGTGTAACCGTGTACAGACGGCTGGAATTGAACCACCTGACCCCAGAGTAGCACATCATCATCATAGCGTTTCCATCAGCATAGGAGCCTTTCAAGTACCTTTCAATCCATTGGGATCGCATCCGGTACTGCTGGTGTGCAAAATCGTCAAGGGAAGATGAAAGTGGAAGTCAATCGGGAGTGGGGAAAGCCTGTGCGATGAGGGAAGGATACGCGGGCTTCCGTGAGTTGCATGGAATTTCGGAATGGCATTACCCGCCATGCCGGTCTGTCAATTTCCTCCAGTGGGCAGATTAGATGTGGTTTCTTCCGCCTCCATGAAACAGCCGTTGTTGAATCCGACTTTGAGACGATAGGGCTCTTCCTCTACTTCCGTCCCGCGGAATATGAAGAGCAGCGCCTCCCTCGCGCTTTGGCTGATTTTTCTTTCCCCACCAATCTTCCATCCCGATTCAATGATTGTTGGCGATTCGAGATCCCCGCGATCCCAGATGACACTCGTGTCCAGCGTGATCATGGACAACCGCTCGTTGTCTCTTGGCCACCAGAAATGTATCTTCGTGATCGTTATCGGTGTTGGCCTGTTATTTTCGATCGCATAGCCGACGATGTTTTCATGGATGAGGTAGCCAACCAAAACGATATTAGCGCATGGGCCTGAAGTTGGCGTGTCAGTGGGCTCCTCGTAGGGAGCGGTGGTTGGGGTATGCGTGGCTGTGGGGGTGGGCGTCCGGGTGGCGGTATGGGCGGGATTCGGGGTGCGGGTTCTGGTAGGAACCTGTGTCGGCGTGGAGGATGGGGGCGCCGCCTCCCCGGCACCGGTTGGAGTCGGGGTTCCGCCGTCAGGTGGAGCCATGGCCGTCAACGTCGCCGCCACCGCGGTCTCAACCCCTCCAGGGGCGATTTCGGTTCCCTCTCCTGGTGCGTTGGCAGTTGAAAGGGCATAGACAGTAGCCATTAGATCGATGGTGGAGCTTTCCGTGGGAACCTCCGCTCCCGAAAGAGTTGGACCAATGCCAAGGGCCGAGACTCCCCAGAATGCAAGTGGACATGCAAGCAGAAGCAGGAGCAGTACCCAAGCGTAGCTCCTCCTTTTTTCCTCTTTCTTTTCCTGTGGCTTTTTCTCTTCTCCTAGTAATGTTTCTGTTTCAACGACGAGGGTCTCCGGAATCTTGCCCACCGATTCCGGTTTCATCTTTCCCGTTATGGGATCCATAACTTCTTGTAGCGTTGTCTGGAAGGCCTGGTTGAACTCGGCGATTGAGATGAAGCGCTGAGCCGGATCCTTGGAAAGCGCCTTGATCAAAATGGCCTCGATTGCGTCCGGAAGATTGGGATTGACTGCGCGTGGTCGCGGCAAAGGTTCGGTCGCGTGTTTGATGACGATTGCCAGGGGTGTATCGGCGTCGTATGGCAAACTGCCGGTGCACAGCTGGTAGAGCAAGACGGCCAGGGAGTATTGGTCCGTCAGGTGGGAGGTTTTGGCGCCATTGGCCTGCTCGGGTGATATATACGCCGGGGTACCAAGAAGCTCCGACCCGGTCAGGGTGAACGCTGCATCTTCGACACGGGCGAGGCCAAAATCGGATAGCCACGCATTCCCATTCTTCCCCAA
This sequence comes from Anaerolineae bacterium, assembly GCA_030673735.1. Lineage (GTDB taxonomy): Bacteria > Chloroflexota > Anaerolineae > Anaerolineales > E44-bin32 > W1033. The sequence continues at coordinate 1,957 of DAOVIK010000112.1, read as the reverse complement.
TAGGATGTTCGAAGGTTTGACATCTCGGTGAACTATGCCTACATCGTGCGCGTGCTGCAGGGCATTGGCGATCTGATTGACGATGCGGGCGCTTTCTTTGACTCCTATCTCTCCGCGCCGCAAGCGATCACGGAGCGTGCCAACCTCCATGAATGGCATGACGAGGTAGAGCAGGCCATCGGCCTCGCCAAAATCCAAAATGGGCATGATGTTGGGATGTTTCAATCCCTGAAGGACGTTTACCTCACGTCTGAAGCGCTCCTGAAAATACTCCTCAATTTCGAGGTGGGGGGAAAGAATCTTAATCGCAACCTCCTGCCCGCCATTCTCATTGTCTACGGCCTTGAAGACGCTAGACATCCCCCCTCGACCGATTTTCTCGAGAATGGTGTATTTCCCAAACTCCCTTCCAATTATCTGAGACATTGCCTATCATCACCCGACAGTACGACTTGAAAGCAAGCAAGCACAACAGGCGCCAGCCGTCTCGCGAGTTTCTGTAGCCAGACGGCTGGAATCGAATGTCCCTGCCGCTTCAGCGTATCATTAACATATCACTCCCAATTGCTCCGGTATGCTTTCATATTCCTTTCAATCCATTTGGCGCGCTCGGGTCAAATGCAGAGCGCACCCGTTCAGATCCTATGACTATTAAGGCACTCGAGGGTGGGGGGAGCCGGTACGGGGAGGTCCGCCATCGCGAGAGAGTTCGACTGAGGAGCCCAAGAGGCCACAGGCGATCAGTGATAAACCAGCGGCATGTGTTCGGCCTTCTCGAAGGGCTCATAGGGAATGGCGGTGACGAACAGCCGCCCCCAGCTCGAATTGCCATTGTTGGAGAGGCAGGTCTGCAGCACGAGCTGGTTCTCCCCGCCGTAGATCTGGGAAAAAAGCTGCGCGGCGCTGATGAGGGGGCCGCCATTGTCCAGATCGAAGAAGTCCGAATAAGGGCTGTTGGGCTCAAGGGCTTGATAGCGGAAGATGCTGGTGACCAGAAAATGCTGCACAGAGCCGTCACCGTAGATCAAATCGATTTGTTGGCCGGGCGCCAAGTCGTCGAAGAAGACGCCTGCCAGGTTGTTGTGCGCAAGGAGGCCGGTGGTGCCGTTCAGTGATGCCATGGCAAACTGGGTAACCACTCCGGATTGGGAGGAAACATAGGCGGGATCGTCGGCTGGTTGCTGTTCCACTGGGAAAGAAAAAAGCTCGCCAACGTGCACGCCTACGACTTGGCTGCTATTGCCAGTGGCAACTCGGGAAATAAAATCATCGAGCGGGGTTCCTTCTGGCAGCTCCTGCTGCAAGACCTCGCTCGATGGTACGGCGACCCGATGAAACTCAAGAGACAAACCATTCACAGATAGGCCCGGGCCTGCGGGGGTTAGATGGGCTCCGGTCCTGAGGGTGAGAAACAATAGAAAGGTCGCTACATGGATGCCCTTGAGTTTCACCGGTGTCACCAGCCTGAGGGATGGAGCGTCGCTGGATAGCTAGGTATTTGGCGACAGTTAGTTTTGTATTAGGCTTCGGCTATATATTAGCGAGCGAAGTGGCCCTTCTCAATAGGAAATAGGTGGGCTGAACCCAAGGTCCTATGGTATTTTTGCGGTAGTAGGCAGCTTAGATCGCGAGAGACCAGGAATGATGGATAGGTAATGCTTATGTGGAGGTTTCGGCGCCAAGAGGTACAGGTTCCCCATAAATAGGACAAAATGTGAGCGATAATGGGAACAGATAGGCAACGGAAGACGTCTTCATAACGGGCAAACGCCGTTGTCGCGGATGATCCGGTTAGGAACGATGCGTCTGGCGGCTGCTGCCAATAAGGGAGTGAGTAAGGGAGTGTTGAATCATGAGCATCGGAAGTATTCGCAGAGCGGTTCTACTGTTTCTCGCATTAGTAATTGGAGGGAGTAGCATGGCTGGGTGTGGCCCTGCGCCAGCGCAAGCCGGAGAG
>DAOVIK010000122.1 GCA_030673735.1 Anaerolineae bacterium | reverse complement strand
CGGGCAGACAGGCAAGGTAGTTTCTCCTGATCTGTACATTGCGGCCGGGATATCCGGCGCCATCCAACACCTGGCAGGAATGCGCACTTCCAAGAACATCATTGCCATCAACAAGGATGCCGAGGCGCCAATCTTCAAGCTTGCCCGTTTTGGTGTGGTGGGGGACCTGTTCGATGTGGTACCTGCACTGACGGAGGCCTTGAAGGAGCGGCTCGGGAATTAGGCACGAAGCGCCAAGTGAGACGCCTCCGTAGTTGCATGGGCGGAGGCATTGCAGAGAAAGCTCGTGTTCGCCGCCGGGAGTGTGGCCTGACTGGGAAGCGATTCGATCCGCTCCCGGGGCGGACATTCAGGCTTGATTGATCCTATTAGGAGGAACGCCCGTGGAATTTCGATTGACATCTGAGCAAGAGATCTTTAGACGCACGCTCCGCGAATGGTGCGAGGCGAACCTTGAGCCGATCGCGGCCGAGATCGACTCGAAGGAGCAAGGTATTCCTGACAAGATCATAAAAGGATTGGCCGACCTGGGAGTGATGGGCATCACGATCCCTGAGGAGTATGGTGGATCGATGATCCCGGGGCAGGAGATCACGTTGGCCAACGTGGCGGTCCAAGAAATCGCACGTGCCGATTTGAGCATGTCGGTTCCCGTGTATGTGCTGCTCAACATAGGTTGGGGTTATCTGGTCACCCTTCATGGCTCGGAGGAATTGAAGAAGCTCGTGCTGCCCAAGGTGGCTAGCGGTGAGGGGTTCGTGGGCATCGCAACCACCGAGGCCGGCGGCGGCTCCGATGTGGCAAACGTCGCCACCACGGCGCGTCTTGAGGATGGCAAGCTGATCATCAACGGCGAGAAATCCTACATCAGCGGCATTCGCGAGACCACCGAGCAGCGTGATGGCGGCCATCTGACACTCTTCCGGACCGATCCTGATGCAGGTCACCGTGGATTTACTTTCGCCTACATTCCGTCCAGAAGCGAGGGCATCAGCACCACGGTCTACGAGGACGTCGGCCGCGGCGGGCTTTCAACGGGCGGCTTCCGATACAAGGACGTGGTCATTCCAGAATCCTACGTATTGGGCGAGATCAATCGCGGCTTCTACGTGAACATGGAGGGCTTCAATGCGGCGCGCATCTTGGTGGCAGCCGCGTGCGTCGGCGCAACTGAGAAGGCGCTGGAGCTTTCAATCGAGTATGTGAAGCAGCGGACGGCCTTTGGACGGCCATTGGCGAAGTTTGAGGGCATTTCCTTCGAGATCGCAGAGGACAAATCCAGGTTCGACCAGATTCAAATGTGGCTGCGCTATACAGCATGGATGGCAGATCAGTTCTATTCCGAACCCGGATCGTTCACGCACAATGACTTGAGCCATGCGGTTTCGATCTGCAAGCTTGAGGCGCCGCACTTGGCGCTTGAAACGGTGAAGCACAGCATGATGTACCATGGTGCCTTTGCCTTCACCAAGGAATGCCCTTTGGAGCTGGCATACAGAGGCGTGCTGTCCTATGTGGTGGGCGCCGAGGGTGGAACCAACATTCAGAAACTGATCATCGCACGCGAGACGATCGGCCCGGAGGCGATACCATACCGCTAGCGCGGCGTGATTCGATCACGCATGGCGCGCGGATCCTAAGCGGCAGGTGGTAAACACGAGGCATGTCCGAGAAAGTCGACGTAGTCATCGTAGGCGCTGGGCTTGCAGGGCTGGGCGCGGCCTATCACCTCGCCGAGGCCGGTCTTGAGGTCCTGGTCGTAGAACGCGGCGATTATCCCGGGAGCAAGAACGTAACCGGAGGACGGCTCTACTTGAATCCGGTGCGGCCATACTTCCCCGATCTGCTCGGTGATGAGCGTATTGGGGAAGTGCCATTTGAAGGGCGGGTGGTCAAGGAACGCCTCACGATGGTGGCCGAAGATGCGTCCACGACGGTCGAGTTCCAGTCCTCCCGCATGGGGGAAGGGCCGATGCACAGCGCCACGCTGCTGCGCGGTGTGTTCGACCGCTGGCTAGGGGATGTAGTCAGCGAGCGGGGTGCGATGATCGTTCCCGGATACAAGGTGGATGACCTTGTATGGAATGAGGGGAAGGTCGCTGGGATACTCTCGGCGGGCGATGAAGTTCTGGCCGATGTGGTGCTCGCCGCTGATGGCGCTCTGTCGTTCATTGCCGAGCGGGCCGTGCTTCGGCACCGATTGGAGCCCAAGCACTTTGCCATGGGGATCAAGGAGCTGATCGAGTTGCCTCCCGATCGGGTGCAAGAACGCTTTGGAGTGCAGCCCGGGCAGAGCGCTTCCCACCTGTTTTTTGGTTCGCTTACCCAAGGGATGCTGGGGGGCGGCTTCCTGTACACCAATCGCGAAAGCGTCTCGCTTGGTCTTGTGCTTGGAATGGGTGCCATGTTGGATAAGGGCGACGTGTTCCAGGCACACGAACTGATGGACGCCTTCAAGGCCCGACCGGAGATACAACCGCTAATCGCGGGGGGCAGGGTGGTCGAGTACTCGGCGCATGCCATTCCTGAATCATCTGTGAATGACATGCCCCGCCTGGTGTGTGATGGCATGCTTCTGGCAGGCGATGCCGCTGGCTTGGGCTTGAACATGGGCATCACCGTACGGGGTATGGACTTCGCACTCGCTTCGGGAGCCATAGCGGCAAAGTCGATTCTGGAAGCCAGGGAAGATGGCGATTTCTCAGCGCAATCCCTGGCGCGCTATGAAGTAGCCTTGAGAGATAGCTTCGTGCTGCGTGACCATCGCACATTCGCTGCCATGCCTTCCTTCCTGGAAAACCCGCGCCTGTACACGTTGTATCCCGAATGGGTTTCCGGATTGCTTGGAGATGTGTTCTGGATCGGCAAGAGCCCAAAGGAGAGCTTGTGGAGGACGATTTGGAACCGGGTAAGGCGGCTTCCATGGATTTCGGCCTTGCGCGATGCCTTGAAAGTGCGGAGGTTGTGAATGGCGCAGGATGATGCCCAGAGTTCGATCGAGATCTTGAGTCTCGAGGACAAGCTGGGACGCAACGTCTTCAAGATCGACAAGGAATCTCCCCACATTGTCATCGATCATGATATTTGCCGCCAACAGTGCACGCTGCGGCCCTGCCTCTTCGTCTGCCCCGCGCATCTGTACACGTTTAATGACGAGCGCGATGAGGTGTTCGTGGACTACGAAGGTTGCTTGGAGTGTGGAACTTGCATGATCGTCTGCGAGGATGAGGCGCTCACATGGCACTACCCCCGGGCTGGATACGGGATCCAGTACCGATTCGGATGAAGGAGCTCTCGTGAAGATCGTTGTATGCATGAAGCAAGTGGTCGATCTGGCACAACTGCGTTTCAAGAGTGACGGTCGTACGCCGGTCCTCGAGGGTTTGCCAATGATCCTGAGCGCCTTCGAGAAACATGCGCTGGAGGAGGCCGTACGTATCAAGGAAGCACAAGCGGATGTCCATGTGATCGCCTTATCCGCCGGTTCAACAAAACTCAAGGAGACTATCAAGGAAGCGTTGGCGATAGGGGCAGATGAGGCGGCGCTCGTGATCGACCCGGCTATAAAAGATACAGACGTCTCCGGATCCTCTCGCTTGCTTGCGGGAGCAATCGAAGCGATTGGGGAAGTGGATCTGGTGCTGACGGGAGAGGGATCCGACGACGAGTATTCTGGCCAGATCCCGTCACGAGTTGCGGCCAGGTTGGGCTGGCCGCAGATCACGACCGTGCGGGAATTGGCGCTGGCGGGTGAGAAGCGATTGCGCGCAGTGCGCGACATGGAGAATTCTCTTGAAGTCGTGGAGTGTGATCTTCCGGCAGTGGTTTCGGTGACCAGCGAACTCAACACCCCGAGGCTGCCGCCATTGACCGCTATTCTGAAAGCGGGGCGCAAACCCACGCAAGAGTGGACGCTGACCGAGCTTGGGATCAATGCAGATGAGATTGGCGGAAAAGCAATCCAGATTGAGGTGCTGAGCAACCTGGCACCTGAGCAAGAGCGCAAGAACGAGATGCTCGAGGGAACGCTTGAGGAGCAAATCGATGCCCTGCTGCGTGCACTGGAGCACGAGGGGGTGCTAGCATGAGCGGCGTGCTGGTCTACTCCGAGAACGACAGTCATGTTCAGACGCTCGCTTCATGGTCAGCTGACCACGCCGATACGCTTGGGCCGGTATCCGTGGCTGTCCTGGGTAAGGATGCTGGAAATCGTGCTGAGCAGCACCGCGGTTCGGGAGCTTCCCGAGTGTTTGTGAACGAGGCGCCGGGGCTCGAGGGTCTGGCCGAGGATGTTGTGTCTTCGGCTCTGGCGCAGATCGCGAAGCAAGCGGATGCGGATTTGATCTTATTGTCGGCGACGCGACGAGGCCGTTCGCTGGCGTCCAGGCTCGCGCAGGAACTGGATTCTGGATGCGTGAGCGAGGCGATAGAGGTCGGGATCGAAGACGGCCGCCTGATAACCGGACGCTATGCGCTGGGCGGCAACACGGTCAGTCGTGAAGTGATTCTCACGCCGCTCAAGGTTGTCGCTGTCACGCCTGGGACGGTTGAGGGAAGCGGGTCCGGTGCTGTGGAGGGCGAAATCATCAGCGCCGAGCTATCGCTGCCCGAGCCGCGCATGATGATCGTTGAGCGCAACCCAAAGCCGGCCTCGACCGTGAACATCGCCGAGAGCGACAGATTGGTTTGTGTTGGTAGGGGATTGGCCCAGCAAGAAGATCTGAAGCTGATTGAAGATCTGGCTGCGGAGCTGGCAGGAGAGGTCGCCTGCACGCGTCCGCTCTCCTCGGAGTATGGCTGGGTTTCCGAAGAACGCATGATTGGAATCTCCGGCGAGAAGTGCAATCCCCAATTGATCCTTTCGCTAGGCGTCTCGGGGCAGGTTCAGCATACGGTGGGGATCATGGGAGCCAAGACCATCGTGGCGGTAAACAGCGATCCCAACGCGCCCATCTTCAAGCTGGCAGATTATGGCATTGTGGGAGACCTCTACGAAGTCGTTCCGGCGCTCGCGGACGCTCTCAAGCAGCGCGGAGCAAACTGAAAGCTAAGCCTCTGAACCTCCCGATCCATGTGAGGGATTGAGATGAAGGTCGCGGTTATCAGCGACAGTCACGATAACATCTGGAAACTAAACCAGGCCATGCCGCATCTTAAAGCCGCGGATGCGGTCATCCATTGTGGCGACTTGGTGGCGCCGTTTGTGGTGAGCAACATCGCTGAAGGTGTGGGAGATACGCCGGTGCACATCGTGTGGGGAAACAACCAGGGCGATACCTACCGCATCGGCATCATGGTCGAGAAGTTGCCACACGTCACCTTGCATGGTTTCATGGCTGATCTTGAGCTTGAGGGCATTGCGATTGCGGTGTGTCATTACCCGCATGTGGCCAGGGGATTGGCGCATTCGGGCAAGTATGGCATGGTTTGCTTTGGCCACACGCACACGCCGCATGAGGAATGGGTTGATGACTGCCTGTTGCTCAATCCCGGTGAGGTGATGGGTTTGCGTGGTCGCAGCACGATCGTATTGGTCAATCTACCTGAGCGATCCGTGGAATGGATCGAACTCTAAATATGACGAATCGCCTTGCGCGAGCAAGGCGATTGGCACCCCTGCGGCGATTCGAACGCCGGCATCTGCCTCCGGAGGGCAGCGCTCTATCCACTGAGCTACAGGGGCGTGCAATCGAATTCTATCGCATGCACCGACAGACAACAAGCCAACTTGGGTGACTCGAGCTTGACCTACGTCAATGCGAACCGCGATGAACCCCGGGAGGGAATGTGCCCGGGGTTCTTGAATTGAACATGGCTTTCTTTGATCTTATCGGAGGCAGTGACCCTATTAGGGCTTGACCTTCATCAAGCCGCCGAGCGGGTTCAGCTCCAGAGTCCAGTTGCT
>DAOVIK010000055.1 GCA_030673735.1 Anaerolineae bacterium | reverse complement strand
GACCGTCTTCAGGCGTCTGACATCCTTGTTGGCCTCGGTGGATTCGGCGTGCAGATCCCGCGCAAGCCGATCTACCGCAATGATGATGACTTGAGTTTTCGTCAGACCGTGTTCGCGGGCTAGCGCATTGATCTGGTCATGAGCTAATTTCGGAAGCCGTGCATTGAACTGGCGTGAGGTAACTTTTTCTTTCTCCCCGCTCTTGGATTCATTGGGCATTTTCTTCTCCCTTGGCCCCGATGTATAGTAGTATTATAGCAATATACTATACATCCGTCATTAGTCGATCAAGTGCCCTCACCACGCCTGCCCAGGGTAAAGGGGCCGATCCTGATAGCCCCACTCATTCAGCAATTGGCGTTCGTGCTCATATTCCTACCCGGATTTTGAGATTGGTCGTTTCTGCGCGAGAATCGAGACCAGCAGCGAGCCGCCATTACCCCCCCCATTATCTTCTGACGGATTCCTGTCCAACGAGCACCACCATACCTGTAATTCTTGCGGCTCTGGTGATTCGGCCGAATCGAATGGCTTTCAACTGAAAGGGGGCACCCGATGAGTGATTGGCAGGCGATCATGCATCAAAGCAAGCCGTTGAGCGAATTGGACATCCCTTCGGTTTGCCCGCGGTGCTTGACGGAAGATGATCTGACCACCTACAAAACAGGTTCGAAGCAAGAGCAGATGGAGGTGCCAATTTGCAGGCAATGCAGGAGAGAATTGATGAGGAAAGCGCGCCTCACAGGTGCGGCTGCGTTTGCATTGTGGACCATCGTTTGCGGGGGCCTTCTTGCATTTTTGATCGCCAGGGGCATCATGGGCGACCTCGTGATGCGCCTCGGATTCCCTTGGGGTTTGTTCCCTCCGCTATTGCTGATCGGTACGCCGCTTTATGCCCTATACATGTTCCTCTTTGCCTCCAAATCTGTGGGATGGCCGATGATGGTTAAGGAGACAGTTGGGGGAGGAGCGATCTTCAGCCACACACTTACCTTCGATAACGAGCCATATGTCAGATTGTTTGCCGCCGCCAATCTTCCTCTGCTATGGGATCTAACCGACTGGGGTGAGACCCCGCCAAACAAGCTTATCTATCCGGGCAAGGGAGTGATTGACCCTGCCCTCAAGGAGGCGTGGCAGGGCAAGTCGCAGGAGCCAGAGGAGAGCGGAGGGAATCCCCAATAGTCCGCATCCTAGAATGCATTGTGCGAAAGGGCATACGTAAATCCCGGGTGCATCCCGGAGGAGGACCATGGCTTGGTGGGAGATCCTGATTTCGGGCCTGGCGACCTTGGCGGTTGCTGCCATGATCACCTACGTCGCGCGCATAGGGTTGATACAGGCTTTTGGAAAGAAAACGATGGAGGTTCAGTGGGGTCGGAATATATCTGAGCAGACCTTCGTTTTGGACGAGAAAGCGCGCAATCGTGTTAAATGGGGTACGATCATCTCCTTCGTGATCATTTTGGCATGCACAGGGGCTTGCGCTTGGAATTTCATCACATTATTGGTCATACCATCGAGCTAGCTTCAGAATGCATTTGTCAGATAGCCTTGATGGTGTAGGCTTTCGTGTGCGATGATGCACTCGGTTATGCTGAGCCGATCGCTGAACTGATTTGCTAGTCATTCAACCTAACAATCTTGATAATTAGGAGGAGATATGAATCATCAAGAAGGCTTCTTCGAAGGCGTTCGGGGATCACGGATCTACTATCAATCATGGACGCCAGAGAGTGACCTTAAGGCCGTTTTGCTCATCGCGCATGGCTTGGCCGAACATAGTGGTCGCTACTTGAACGTTGTCAATCACTTCGTGCCTTTGGGCTATGCGATCTATGGCATCGATTACCTGGGGCATGGGAAGTCGGATGGCACGCGAGCTTTCGTGCAGACCTTCGATGACTACCTCGACACGCTCGCGACGTATCACTCCATGGTTGAGAGCTGGCATCCAGATAAACCCATCTTCCTGGTTGGTCATAGCATGGGAGGCCTGATCGCCCCGCTATTCTCGCTTTCCCACAAGCCCAATTTGGCGGGATTGATAGTTTCTGGACCCGCCTCAAAGGTTCCAGACGAAATATCCCCGCTGCTAATCCTCATGAGTAAGCTGTTGGCCGTTATCCTTCCCAAAGCTGGGGTGCAATCGGTCGATGCGGAGGGAGTCAGCCGCGATCCGGCCGTGGTGCAAGCTTATGAGAATGATCCGTTGGTTTATCGAGGAAAGGCAACCGCGCGTCTGGCGGCTGAGCTTCTCAAGGCGATGCAGCGACTTCGGTTGGAGGCGGCCGAGATCGTCATGCCGGTGTTGATCATGCAAGGCAGCGAGGACAAGCTTGTTGATCCCGACGGCGCGCAGCTTTTGCATGACATCATCGGCTCGAGCGACAAGACCCTCAAGATCTATCCCGGTCTGTACCACGAAATCTTCAACGAACCCGAGAGGGATCAGGTATTTGCCGACATGCAGGCGTGGCTAGGTGAGCATATCTGAAACCGAGCGGTTCGCTGGGCAGACGGGGGGATGGCTAGTTGATATCTAAGCCTCGGCAACAATGAATCCGCCAAGTGGATTGGCCATGGAGTATCGCCGATGACCCTGGAAATCTCAAAGAAGGAAATGCTGGATCTAATCAACACCGAATGGGAATCTCTTGGAGCTATTCTTGATCAAGTGGATCGCGAAACGAAGACGCACGTGGGAGTGGAAACCACTTGGACAGTGAAAGACATCATGGCTCATATCACAGCTTGGGAGAAGCTCATGATCCAGTGGCTGGAAGAGTCTCTGCGCGGTGAAACCCCTCAGAGACCCTCGCCGGGAGAGTCTTGGGATGACCTGGATCTTTTCAACGAGCAGCTTCACCAAGAGAATAAGGACAAGACTCTCGATGATGTGCTGATTGAGTTTGGCGAGATCCACAACAAGGGAGTTGAAACCGTAACGGCGATGGAGGAGAGTGATCTGCTTGTCCCCGGTCGGTTTGAGTGGCGCAAGGGGGATCCGATCTGGCACCTGGTTGCGGGGAACACCTGGATGCATTACGAGGAACACCGGGAAACCATATCCAACTGGATCGCGAGCGAAAGCTAGCAGCATAAGCGCTGTCGCAGGATGCCTTTCACTAAGTGAGAAAGCCGTACAGGCAGTGAAGTGGCATCCAATTCTTGCCTTGGAAAGGAAGCCCCATGACCCGGGGAGAGTTTCTGTCGCTGCTCGAGGTTGAGAGATTCTTGCAGCACAGGCCAAAGCAATTAAGGGACATCGCCCTTGAGTTGAGAAACTTGGTCGCTTCGGTTGCTCCACAGGCATCGGAGAGAATCCTGTGGAAGGGATTGAGCTACTATGACCGTAGCCGGGGTGGGCCAGTTAAGGCAGGGATTTGCGGGATCGAATTCCACGACGATCACGTTCGTCTTGCCTTCGTCCACGGAGCCTTCCTGAAAGATCCGGAAGGCATGCTTGAAGGGAAGCGACTGGCCAAGCGCTATATCCGGTTGGAGTCATATGAATCCGCACCATGGGAATACCTCGAGCAATTGATTATCCGCTCTGCGGCATTTGACCCTGCATCACTTTCCCCGAAATAGACCTTGCCCTGCGCAGCTTGTATGCAACCTATTGCTCCCTCCCATCTGTATATAGATGCACCACGGCTTGCATTAGAATCGCTGAAATTCAGGATGTCGCGATGAAGCCGAGGACAGCTTCAGGGAGCCCCTGGAATGGAATCTGCTTGCACGGGTGTCTTCGTGCTCACGTCGCCGCACTTCGGAAGTGTTTAGGAGGGCTACAACACCTACTCCCCCAAGAGCATTGGTGCGGGAATGGCGTATACTCAAATCGAACTGCATTTGAAGATACGATCCGTCGGAAGGGCAGTGGAGGTTCGGAGATGCACACGTCATGAATTCGCTGAAAAAACTCTTGAAGCGGCTGACATCTGCCGCGGAGGCTCGTTCCATAGAACGCGAGCGAGCCAAGAAGGACCGCGAGGAGTTGCTGGCAGTAGAACGTGCTCGGCTGAAAAAGCAAACTGCCCTACTGAGGCTCAGTTCAGAGCTTGCAGCGGCCGTGGATGAAGAGCAGATTTACTGGCGTGTTGTGACCGGCTTGCACGATGAGCTGGGCTACGATGTCGTGGCGTTGCTCATGTTGGATATTGAGACTGGTGATCGAATACACGTTGCCGGTTTCGGCTATGACGACCCCGTCCGACGAATTCTAGTCGGGCGGGGATTGAGTGAACGGCCTCTGCAGACTGGGGAACTTCAATATACACCGGATGTTTGGAAGGATCCGCGCTTCTCGTATGGGGCTGGGGGTTCAGAGGTGGATGTTCCTGTGCGCATTGGGGGGGAGGTTCTCGGTGTTCTTGTCGCCGAGAGCAAGGAGATCGATGCGTTTGATAAAGACGATTTCAAGGTTCTTACTGCCGCTGCGCAGCAGGCGGGTGTCGCTATCGATAAAGCGCGTCTACTGGCCGCAGAACAACGACGTGCCGACGAATTGAAAGCTCTACACCACACGCTTTCTGACATCACAGCCGAATTGGAACTGCCTTCCTTGCTCCAAATCATCGTGGAACGTGCGGCTGCACTTTTGCATAGCACGGGTGGGGAATTGGGGCTCATTGATGAGGAGAAGCAGGAAATCCACATCGTGGTGAGCTACAACTTGGGCGAGGATTTCGTAGGTTCGCGGCATGATGTCGGTGAAGGCATTATGGGTATGGTGGCAAGTGAAAAGAAGCCCATGATCGTGGATGACTACCAGACATGGGAGAAGGGCTTGTCTGCGTATAGCCACATACACGCCACTGTGGCTGCGCCATTGAAGGTTGGCGGAAGGCTGATAGGAGTATTCACCACGGCAACAATCGACCCTGAGCGCAAGTTCGATGAAGCAGATATGCATCTCCTAACCATGTTCGCGCGGCAGGCTGCTATCGCAATTGAGAACGCCAGACTGTTCGACCAGGCGCAGCGCGAGATCGGCGAGCGCAGGAAGATCGAGGAGGAAATCCGCCACCAGAAGGAGTACTACGAATCTCTCCTCGTGAACAATCCTGTCGCAGTGGTGACCGCCGATTTGGTGGGAACGATCGTGTCATGGAATCCCATGGCGGAGGTGCTCTTCGGCTACACCCAGGAAGAAGTCATTGGGCAGAATCTTGACGATATCGTAGCCAAGGATTCGCTTTTCAGATCTGAAGCGCTCGGCTATACAAAGGAGGTCATCGAAGTCGGCCGCGTAAACACCACGACCCAGCGTGTCCGCAAGGATGGCTCCCTGGTCGATGTGGAGCTACTAGCCCTTCCGGTAATTGTTGGAGGTAAGAAGGTAGGATTTATCGCCATCTACCATGATATCTCGGAGCGGGTGCGAATCGAGGAGGAGCTGCGTCAATCCAAGGAAGATGCGGAAGCCGCAAGTCAGGCAAAGAGCACGTTCCTGGCGAACATGAGTCATGAACTGCGCACTCCACTCAATGCAATCATTGGATTCACACGCTTGGTGAAGCGTCGTTCTGGGGATGTACTGCCACAGAAGCAAGCAGAGAACCTCGACAAAGTCTTGGGCAGCGCCGATCATCTTCTTGACCTGATTAATTCTGTCTTGGATTTATCCAAGATCGAAGCCGGGCGCGTCGATGTTCAGACCACCACGTTCGGCATCGAGTCACTGGTTGAGGCATGTCTGGAAACGGTTCGCCCGCTCGCCAAATCTCACCATCTGCAGCTGAATATGGAGATCGAATCAGGCCTACCCCATCTGTACACCGATCAGGACAAGGTGCGCCAGATCTTGATCAATCTCTTGGGCAATGCGATCAAGTTCACGAAGCAAGGAGTGATCACAACTACAGCCAGGCGCCATGAAGACAAGCTTATGCTTGCGGTTGCAGATAGCGGAATAGGGATTCCCGAGGACGACTTGGAGCGCATCTTCGAGGAATTCCAACAGGTCGACACGAGCACGACCCGCAAACATGGGGGCACAGGACTTGGCCTCTCCATCAGTCGCCATTTGGCCCATCTCTTGAACGGCGAAATATCCGTTGAAAGTACAGTAGGTGTGGGTTCAACCTTCACGCTTGTCATTCCTCTGCGGTATTCCGGATCCGAGGTTGCCGTCATTTCCGACGCACGAGAAGATGCGCCCTCCGCCTCAGAAGAGCATCTTCCGCTTGTGCTGGCAATCGATGATGATCCGAACACGATTGATCTCTTGCAGGAGAACTTGAGCGAAGCCGGATACCGAGTCAGCGAGGCCTGCAGTGGGGAGGAAGGCTTGGAGAAAGCGCGGAGCCTGCGGCCGGACGTCATCATACTGGACATTCTCTTTCCTCGAGAAAGCGGGTGGGAAATTCTCAGTGAATTGAAGACAGATCCAGTCACGCGTGACATTCCCGTGATTGTCTTATCAGTTGTGGACGACAAAAAGCGAGGCTATCGACTTGGCGCCTACGATTACCTCGTGAAGCCCTTCAATCGGGATAGCCTGATGCGCGTTCTGGAGGGAATCACCGACCTAGATCGGCAGCCAATCAGCCTACTGGCCGTGGATGATGACCCAAAGGTCATTGACCTGGTAAGGCAACTCCTGGAAGAGGAACCCTACCAGATCACTTCTGCAGAGGACGGGAAGAAGGCACTTGAAGCCATCTCTCTCAGCCGGCCCGACGTTATTTTGCTTGACCTGCTGATGCCTCGCATGGACGGTTTCGCCGTGATCGAGCATCTGCGCCAGGATAAAGAACTCCACACTATTCCCATTCTGGTGCTAACTGCTAAGAAACTCACCGAGGATGAGGAGAACTGGCTACATGAGCGGATAATCTCCGCACGAAAGAAGGAGGGGCTGACCACGGAACAATTGCTGCAGGATTTGCGCCGCGCGTTGCTAGCATACCAACTGGGGGAGGATCTGGAACCGCAGTGAAGAAGCGCATCTTGCTGATCGAGGATGTTGAATTGAACATCGATCTGTTAGTTCAGCTTCTCGAGGATCGATACAAGTTGTTGATCGCAACCGATGGTGAATCGGGGATTACCATGGCCGAGCGAGAGAGACCGGATCTGATTCTTATGGATCTTTCCCTGCCTGTGATCGATGGGTGGGAAGCTACCCGACGCATAAAGGCGAAACAACGCTTGGCAAGCATCCCTATCATAGCTCTTACAGCGCGGACCATGAAAGGGGATGAGGAACGAGCGATGGCAAGTGGCTGCGATGATTGGCTAGTGAAGCCGCTTGATGAAGACCTGCTATTCGAGAAGCTGGAAACGTGGCTGGGCGATGAATGATGGCCGCTTGATGGGCACTCTGATTATCTGCTTCCCGGCTTATGGCATTGGAGATAGATCGTGAGCATATCCGCACGAGTTCTCATCGTTGACGATGAACCCATCAACATTGACTATGTTGAGCAGGAATTAGAGGACTTGGGCTACGAGACATTCAGCGCCGGCAACGGACGGGAGGCATTGCAGCAGGTAGCGAGGATATCCCCGGACGTGGTCTTGCTGGATATTCTGATGCCGGAGATGGATGGATTTCAGGTCTTGGAGCGCCTGAAGTCTGACCAGGTGTTGCGTAACATACCTGTCATTGTAGTCTCCGCGCTAAGCAATATGGAGAACATCGTAAGGGCCATAGAATTGGGCGCGGAAGATTACCTTCCGAAGCCATTTGATCCAGTGCTGCTCAAAGCACGTATCGCTGCTTCCGTAGAAGGGAAGCGACTGCGCGAAAGGGAGCTCCAGTATTCGAGGCAGATGGAGCAAGAACTGGAGCTTGCGTGGCAGGTACAGTCCGGCTTCTTGCCTGACGCGCCTCTGGACATACCCGATTGGGAGATCGCGGCGAACCTAAGGCAATCCAGGCAGACCTCCGGCGATTTCTATGACCTTATTCCATTTGAAAAAGGACAATATGGGATCTTGGTAGCAGATGTGGCTGACAAGGGCATGGCAGCGGCTCTGTACATGGTCCTGAGCCGCACATTGATTCGCACCTACTCAATCCAGCACCCAAAGCATCCGGAGCGCGTTCTTTCTGCCGCCAATCGACGTCTGCTATCGGACATTAAGACTGGGCACTTCGTCACGGTCTTCTACGGAATACTTGATCCAAGCAAGGGGCTCTTGAAGTACTGCAACGCTGGTCATAATCCGCCCTTTCATGTCAAGGGTGTGGATGAGCCGGAAGTCCAGACCTTGAAAAAAACCGGCATGGCACTTGGCGTCCTGGAAGAAGAGACTTGGAAACATGAGCAGATCCGGATCGATCCCCATGACATGTTGGTCATCTATTCCGATGGTGTGATTGACGCGCGCGATTTGAATGGGGTGCCATTCGGTGTGGACGCGCTCGTGAGGGAGCTGAAAACCAACCATGGACTCCCGGCGCAAGAAGTACAGGATGCTCTGCTTGGGAAGCTGAGTGAATATGTAGGCGATGCACAACCTTTTGATGACATCACCCTGATCACAATCACGCGAACTCCCAAATCCTAGCCTGAACCAAGAACCAATCCTTAGGCACGGAATTGGGAGGGAAGACGGGCACCACTCAAGCTGGAATGTGTCCACTTGGCGGGAAGATGCTTGGATTTCGTCGG
>DAOVIK010000343.1 GCA_030673735.1 Anaerolineae bacterium | reverse complement strand
GAGCGCCTCGCCGCGCTGCGCTGCTTGGCGAACGCCGGGAACGTTGTCGAGGATCCAACGGGCCTTAGGGCCGGAAAAGTATGTCGCTAAGGGCAAGCCGACCTGAGAGCGAAAGCGGTCCTGTCCTCCGTCGGCGCTCAGGTCGTCGCAGATTTCTTTGGTGCGTGTGTCCTGCCAGACGATGGCGTTGTGGTAGGGTTTGCCGCTGGTCTTGTTCCATACGATGGTGGTCTCGCGCTGATTGGTTACCCCGATGGCAGCGATGTCGCCTTCGCGCGCCTTGGCTGCCTTGAGTGCGCCGCGGATCACCTCCTGCGTGCGCAGCCAGATCTCGGCGGGATCATGCTCAACCCAGCCTGCCCGCGAGTAGATCTGTCGGTGTTCCTTCTGATCGCTGCCTGCGATGCGGCCCCCGCGATCGAAGAGCATGCAGCGCGTGCTCGTGGTGCCTTGATCAACCGCGGCAACGTATTTCGCCATCCTACGAGCTCCTCTCGGGTAAGAGCATTTTCCCCAGGACCACATCGTACAACGGTTGGCCGCAAGGTAAAAGTGCGTGAAGTGGCTTTGCATTTGGATATGGCGGGAAGGCGCACATCTCTGGTATATTACTGGGGTTGCAGTGTGCGCGCTTGTTGGAAGCGGGCAACTCAAATCGATGGAGGGCCGACTATGCCCATGAGGGAGAAGGACCGGAAGCTCAGAAGAAGAAGGCGGCGCGTGCTCAAACTGCGGCGCCTCAAGGTTCTGCTGGCAGATGCCAAGGATTTGAAGACCAGGCAGCACCTGATCAAGAAGATACACAAGCTCGACCCCTGGCACGAAATCCCCGAAGCCGATTGAGTATCCAAGACGACTCGCAACGGCTCGCGAGAAGGCAGGTTGTCAACCCATAGGGGGTTGTCACTGTCTTGTATTGGTGCATGAACCAAGTGAGTGACCTTGAGCACTGGCTAGTCTTGTATCTAGGGGAAGTTGAGCGACATGAAGAAGAGCATACAACGTTGGGAGATACTTGGGATCGTGTTCATTGTGGCATTTGGCGCCACGTTGCACTTCTTATTTGAGTGGAGCAGATACTGGCGACCCATGGCTATCATCGCCGCGGTCAATGAGAGCACATGGGAACACTTCAAGATCGCTTTCTGGCCATCGATGATCTGGGCCTTGATCGAACTCCCCTTCCTTCGCAAGCACACTAGAAACATTGGTATCGCGAAGGCCGCCGGCTTCGCAACGATGCCGCTGGTCATTGCCGTGCTGTTCTACGGATACACATCCTTCACCGGACAGCACTATCTGATCGCCGACATCGTTATTTTCATTATCGCCGTGATCGCAGGACAGTGGGTGAGCATGCGCTTGATGGCCAAACCTCCGATCGAAATCCAGTGGCTTAGATGGCTGGCGCTTGGGGCATTGGCGATCATGATCGCTGCATACTCGACCTTGAGCTATTACCCTCTCAAGAACTTCCTCTTTGCACATCCGGAGAGCGGCGAATTCGGGATCCTATCCGATTATCACCACGATGATCATTAATTGAGACATCTTCAGCCAATCGCAGTCTTGGAAAGCGGGCAGCCCGGCTCTGCTTCGGTTGGGCTCCATGATCCTGCGTGCCATGCGTTTGATTAGGACCCCAGCCCATTTGGGGTATTTGTCGCGCCTTGGGGTATCGACTATAGTGGATCGTTGCTTAAGGTGGGAGGATGATTGGCGCTATACAGGGTTCTTGATGAGGGCTACGACAAGTGAGGATATCTTCGCGAGTTGAGGAGGCCCAATGTCGCTCATGTTTACAGTGGCCAGATCGAGGTTGTTCACCAATATAGACAAGATGGAGAACCAGCTGCACGCGCGACCGGATGTCTTGCATCCGGATGGGGATTCCCCGGAGCGCTTTGAGATCGTGCGTGGGTTGATGGAGCGCGGTAAAGGCGGACCTCCACCGAGGATGTTCCGCTTCATGATCCCCATCCTGATGGGCATTCGCAAGTCGCTCAAGAGCCTGGA
This sequence comes from Anaerolineae bacterium, assembly GCA_030673735.1. Classification (GTDB taxonomy): domain Bacteria; phylum Chloroflexota; class Anaerolineae; order Anaerolineales; family E44-bin32; genus W1033. The sequence continues at coordinate 510 of DAOVIK010000343.1, read as the reverse complement.
GGATAATCCGGAGAATCCTAAAACCGAGGCGGATCCAAGCTTGATAGAGGACATCGCAGCACTCGCTCTGCGTTCAGGCGTCAGCAGCGTTGGGTACACGAAGATTCCTCCGCGATGGGTCTTCCAGAAGAAGGCTGTCGTCTACGAAAATGCAATCGTGTTTGCCATGGAAATGGACAAAGCCCGCATCGACACCGCGCCCAGCATTCCGTGCATGGAGACAGTGATGGAAACCTATCGCGATCAGGGGCGCATCGCGAACAAAGTCGCCGCGCGTCTGCGAAAGCACGGATTCGGTGCCCACGCCGGGCATCCGCTGAATGGCATGGCCCTCTATCCGCCGTTGGCGCAAATGGCTGGTCTGGGATGGATGGGGCTCAACGGGATCGTCATCACGCCGGAGCATGGTCCGCGGGTGCGATTAGCAGCCGTTTTCACCAGTATTGAAAACCTGCCCTTCAGCAATAAGAACGAGCATGATTGGATCGTGGAGTACTGCAACTCGTGTCG
>DAOVIK010000306.1 GCA_030673735.1 Anaerolineae bacterium | reverse complement strand
GGTCCTTGACGTCAAGGTGTATGCCCTCTTCGAATGTGTGCGGCTCCGGCGGAAGAACGGGAAGCATCAAAACTGGACATCGCAAGCGTTCATACCGTTCGTAGGTTTTAAACTCCCAGAGGGCTTTGAGCGCCTCGATGTGGCGAGAGTAAGTCATATGGGGAGAAAGTGTGCCATCCCTGTGGATCTCGAAGTTCGTCAGGATGAGTTCAAGAGCCTGATCGTCAGGCGTCCATTTGCGATCGCCATCCTTGAAGTGCGCCAGAAACTCCGCCAGCGAAGTGCCATCGAATTTCGGCGGCGAGAGCACCTCGAGCACGCCTTCCAGGGTAGCGCCGGGATAGGCATCAAGTTGGGCCATACCACCATCGACCAAGACAATGCCGGCCGGAGCCCACTTGCCCTTGCGGTACCGGGCGGCGTAATCGAGAGCAAGCATCGCCCCAAAGGAATGACCAACGAGAACCGGCTCAGCTAGTTGGCAAGCTTCAACCAAGCCACGCAAATCTGCTGCGAGCGTATCGAAATCGTAGCCATCATTTGGCTTGGCGCTCGAGCCATGTCCGCGCATGTCAAAAGCAGTCGTGTGGAAACCTGCTTCAGCAAGAATTGAGGCCACGAGATCCCACATCTGCGCATTTGAGCTCAATCCATGAACGAGCAGTATATTGCCTCCGCCGCCATCTGATTCCCAGGATCGGCGATGGAAGCGCAAACCGCTATGAGTTACGAAAGAAGAGCAGGTTGTTCCAGAGCTCATTCCTTCTCCAGTCAAGCTTCAGTCGACCAGAAGATCTTCGAAGATCTGTCGCACCATCTGAGGATTGGCCTTGCCCTTGGACTGCTTCATGACTTGGCCGACGAACCAGCCAATCACAGTTGTCTTTCCCCCTTTATAGGTCTCGACCTGTTCAGGATTATCCACCAACACTTGCTCGGCCAGGGTTCGCAGCGCCGATTCATCAGACACCTGAGCAAGCCCTTCCTCTTCAACGATGCTCCGGGGCGATCTGCCGCTATCTTGCACCTTGTCCAACAGCTCCTTGGCAACATTGGTTGTTATCTTCTTATCGTCCAAGAGACGAATGATCTCAGCAAGATGGTGGGGTCGGAGCTGCAGATCGCCGGCGTGCACGCCGCGCTCACGGATCAATCGCAGAACGTCGTTCATCATCCAATTCGAAACCGTCTTCGCCGCGCCGCCATATTTCCCGATCGTTTCTTCGAAGAACCTTGATAGTGAACGCTCATCAGTCAGGATTTCAGCGTCATACTCGGGAAGTTTGTATTCCTCGACGAAACGTGCCCGGCGGTCGAGGGGTAGCTCGGGGAGAGCTGCAAGAATCTCCTCGCGCCAGGATTCCTCCAAGCGTATCGGCAATAGATCCGGCTCGCGAAAATAGCGGTAGTCAGCCTCGGTCTCTTTCGATCGCATCTTGGTCAGCGTTTCACTTTCCTCATCCCAGTTCAGCGTCCAGGTGTGTATCGCTCGTCCGGCGCTTGTCTCTTCGATCTGCCGGCCGATCTCGGCTTGCACGGCCGTCCGAGCAGCATCGATCGAATTCAGGTTCTTGATCTCGGTCTTGGTATTGAGTTCCTCGGATCCAGCCGGCCGAATGGATATGTTGGCATCGCAGCGCAGTTGTCCCTTCTCCATGTCGCCCTCTGAGATGCCGATCCAACGGACGAGCTGACGTAGACGGATCAAGTATTTCGCCACCTCGTCCGCGGAGCGCAGGTCAGGGCTGGTGACAGCTTCAACAAGAGGAACACCACAACGGTTGAAATCGATGAGGCGCCGATCGTTCTTCCGAATCGTCTTGCCAGCATCCTCCTCGATGTGCACTTTCTCGATCCTAACCCTGCGCGTCGCACCCTCCGTCAAAGGCACATCGAAGTAACCCCCTCGCGCCAAGGGCTCATCGTACTGGCTGATCTGATATCCCTTGGGAAGGTCGGGGTAGAAGTAATTCTTGCGAGCTAGATACGAGAGCGGCTGGATCGATTCGGCATGCATCGCAGCCGCGAGGAGCACCGCCTTCTCCACAACCGTTCGATTGAGAACAGGAAGTACACCGGGAAGCCCGGTGCAAATCGGGCAGATATTGCGGTTTGGAGGATCCTCCCACGAGTCCGCCTTGCAACCGCAGAATATCTTGCTATTCGTGTTCAGTTGGATGTGAGTCTCAAGCCCGATTACGGCTTCATACTCATCCATCGATAACTCCCGAGGTTTGGTGTTGAACCTGCCTGCGCTCGTATGCTCTCACCGATGCGGCCTAGCTGCTCTCAAGCTGTGACGTGCAGTGCGGGCAGCGGGTGACTGCGATGGCAATCTCGGAGCGGCAGAAAGGGCACTCCTTCGTTGTCGGCTCGGGTGCCCCCTCTTCATTATTGCGCTGAAACCGAGAGAAGGACCGCACAATCATGAACATCACAAAGGCAACGATGATCAAATCGAGGACAGTATTGATGAAGGTCCCGTAGTTTATCGTCGCCGCACCCGTCCCGGTCAAATCCCAGGACAGCGCCGAGAAATCCATGCCACCCAACAGCAGCCCAATTGGGGGCATCAAGACATCGTTGACAAGCAACGCGATGATGCTTCCGAAAGCCACTCCGATGATGATTCCCACGGCCATATCGAGCACGTTGCACCGCAGGGCAAAATCCCTGAACCCCTAAGCATGACAACCTTCCTTTGCAATCATCCCTTGCGCCAGGCTTTGCATCGGGAACGGCCTTCCTGAGGCTTAACGGACAGCATCACAGTCCGTTCTCGATGGTGATGCTCGTGATCACGTCATCAATAGT
>DAOVIK010000097.1 GCA_030673735.1 Anaerolineae bacterium | reverse complement strand
TCCACATTTCCACTCGGAGGCAGAATCCCGCGATGCCGAAGGCAATGAAAGCAGTGATCAAAGCCCAGCCGGGTCCTGGCTTGGAGGCTAGCGAAGTCGCCATTCCCTCTCCTGCGCCGGATGAGGTACTGGTGAAAGTTCGTGCCGTATCGATCTGCGGGACTGATCTGCACATCTACAAATGGGATCCCTGGGCTGCTGGTCGTGTAAAGCCCCCGTTAGTCGCTGGTCATGAGGTCTGTGGAGATGTTGTGGAGCGTGGAAGCGCGGTAACCACACCAGAAATCGGCGGCTTCGTCTCGCTTGAGTCGCACGTTATCTGCAACACATGTTCCTACTGCCGCACGGGCCAAGGTCATATCTGCGAGAACACCAAGCTGATTGGGGTTGATCGCGATGGAGGATATGCCGAGTATATTGCCATCCCCGCCCAAAATGCCTGGCCCAATCCACCAGACCTGCCGCTCGAGATCGCAGTGTTGCAGGAGAATTTTGGCAACGCGGTCCATACCGCTTTCGCGGTCGATCTGCGGGCCAAGAAAGTCCTCGTCACCGGATGCGGCCCGGCAGGATTGATGACTATCGCCGTGGCCCGCGCCATAGGATCCCGCGCAGTTTACGCCACTGATATCAGCCCTTACCGAATCGACTTCGCAAAGCGTATGGGAGCCGATCTGGCGATGCACGCCGTCGATGATCCGGTGCTCGAGCTTGTGCGCGAGGCTACAGATGGTGAAGGGGTAGACGTGCTACTTGAGATGTCAGGCGCGCCGGCGGCCATCGATCAGGGCTTCACTCTGCTAAAACCTAGCGGCGAGGCCGCGCTGCTAGGGGTCACTCCGGGTTCGTTCGAATTTGATTGGAATAATCACGTGGTCTTCAAGGCCGCCAAGCTTCACGGAATCAGCGGACGGAAGCTGTGGCAAACCTGGTACCAGGCTCGAGGTTTGATCCGCTCTGGAGCGGTGGATCTGTCCCCCATGGTTACGCATCGCTTCAAGCTTGATGAATTCGATCTCGCATTCGAAACCATGGCCTCGGGTGAATCAGGCAAGGTCATGATGACCCCGTGAGGAGGAATGGCTGATGGTTACCTTCCGCCGAAATCTGACTTTCGTGCTGCTCGCACTTCTCTTCGTATTGGGGGCATGCACACGATCATCCCCACTCTCACACGAGGATCGCGTCGCAACGATGGTCGCTGGCACCCTTACCGCGCTTCCGCCCATTCAACCCAGTGCTACAACAGCCCCCGAAACAGCGACGCCAGCCGAAGAGACACCTACGCCCGAATCATCACCGACAGCGACAGCAACAGCCACCGCGACCGTGACCGCGACGCCCACAGCGGGACCCGAGGATCCTCGCAACGAGCTGGATCTTGCCAATCCCGATTATCGCGACGACTTCAGCACTCCCGGGCGCTGGTTCAATGGCTATGAAGATGATGGCGTTTCGCTCAACTTTGAAGGTGAGGCGTTCGCCGCCATCGACAAACTCACCAATTTCATCATTACCTATAGCGCCTCTGTGCGTACAGAGGTGAATTTCTACGCCGAGATCGACGCAACCATTGGAGCATGCTCGGGCAGGGATTCCGGGGGGATGGCTGTTCGTGTTGCCGGTGTTAATTACGACCAATCATACGTCTTTGAGGTCGCATGCAATGGTGAGTACCGGCTAAGGAAGTTCATTGACTTCAACACACTTCCGGAAGTGCTCCTCAATTGGGCATACACCGATGCCATCAATAAGGGCCCGAATGCTACCAACCGTATCGGGGTTTTCGCCGATGGCGATGAGCTGTACTTGTTCGTCAACGGCACGCTCCTGACGGAGGACCCGATCGAAGACAACGACTACCCTCAGGGCAGGTTCGGCATCTTTGCCAGCGCGGCAGAAACGCTAAACCTGAAAGTACTCTTTGATAATTTCGCGCTTTGGATACTCGCGCCCTGAGGTAGCCCGCGCAGAACATGTCCACCACGCCTGCACCGGATATTCGCAACGTCAAGGGAGGATCTCGAATTGATTCACCCGACGGAAATCCCGTGCCAGTGAGTGCGGTCATGCCTGATCGCCCAAACCCATCTCACACAAGACCAGCAAGACCTGCCGGTATACGAGTGCTTTCGCGCAGCCTGCTGCTCATCATGCCGCTCTTGACGGCCATCCTTGCGGGGTGCCTGAATCTGAATCCACTGCCCACAGCAACCCCAAGTCCACTTCCGGCGACGGAGACACCCACCTTCGTCATTCCTACCTTGATCCCAACCACCACTTGGACTCCCCCTGTCGCTCCGCCTCCGACAAGCGAAATTGATATTGGGATGGGGGAAATCATCTTCGAAGATGACTTCGAGGAAGATCGTGGCTGGGACTTGGATGAGGATTTCTACGGGGCCACCGCCCTATCCTCTGGGCGCCTGACAATCGCTACGCGCCGGCCAGGCGCCTGGCGTTTCGCAACGGTCCCTATTCCCACTCTGACGAATTTCTACATTGAAATCAACCTGCGAGCGGAAATATGCAGCAGCGGCGATGAATTCGGCTTGATGTTCCGCGTCAATTCAGCGGCGGGGCATTATCGCTTTGGCCTTCGCTGTGAGGGTGGTGTACGGGTTACTCGCATTTTGGGAGATACCGCATACGCGCTTGTTCCGCGTGATCAAACCGATATCGTCGTCCCGGGACCTCCCGAGCAAAACCAATTGGCCGTGTGGGCAGAAGGCAATCAGTTTCGATTCTTCATCAACCAGGTGGAAACATTCAGCGCACGTGACAGCAGCCTTACCATGGGCTCGCTCGGGCTTTACATCTTTTCCGGAAATGCCGGCCAAACCTCCGTCGCCTTCGATGATCTGATCGTCAGAAGCCTTATCCCCGCTCCCACCGAAACTCTTACCCCGGATGCTCCCGAGGAACCAAATGGCCCCTAAGCGTCCTTTTCGCAACCGCCTCAACGATCTCACACCCAAGCAATGGCTAAAATTCCAGAAATCCTGGTTCATCCATAGCCCACCTCCCAGACGTCGTGAGGTCAAGCAGCACCCCGCTAAATTCCCTGAGACCATGGCGCAAGAGTTCGTGGAATTCTTTACCAAGCGGGGTCAAGTCGTTCTCGACCCGATGGTGGGCACTGGATCCACGCTTTGCGCATGCTTGCGCTCGGGACGGCATTCAATCGGTATCGAGCTCAACCCCGAGTATGCCACCATGGCCGCTGAAATCGTGGACGCTGAACAGGAGAAACTGGGCGATAAAACGGCTGAATTGCGCGCCGAAGTGATCAACCATGATGCCACACTTTTGGACGAGCTTGACCTGCCAACGATCGATTATGTGCTCACTTCGCCTCCGTATTGGGACATACTGCACGCGCGCGGTGCTGAAACCCAGAAACGCCGGCGAGAAGCCTCCGACCTGGACCAGACATATTCCGACGATGAGGCCGACCTAGGCAATATCCACGACTACGATGAATTCCTGCGCAGATTAGTGACTATCTACTCCAAGCTGCGCGATGTTCTTCGGGCTAAGGCGTATATGACGATCATCGTCAAGAACATCAAGAAGGGGGGAAGGATCTATCCACTGGCGTGGGATCTAGCACGGCAATTGTCTGAGATCTATACGTTGAAGGACGAGCGCATATGGTGCCAAGACGATATCCGCCTGGCGCCGTATGGCATGGGCAACGCCTGGGTAAGCAATACTTTTCACCACTACTGCCTCCAGTTTCGCCACGAGCCATCTGCCAAATGAGCGTCGGCGTATCCGACTTCACACAGCTTCCATGTAGCCCGGAATTGATTTCGGCTGGCATCGCTTTCACATGCCGATCACATCTGCGCCTATTCATGACCCGATCTCGTGTATCCATTTCTCACCTGCGCCGCCTCTGTGTAGATGCCATAGCCACTGTTGCGCTCCGCCGCTGGCTTACATCAGAGATGGTGCCTCATGGCCTCTCGCCTGTCGCACCCCTCACCGATCCTCACGTCCAACAGATCACACTCGGTGGTAGGCAACTGCACCTCGTTAACCATTTGATCTCCAATCGTAGCTACATCCGCAAACTGGCGCGCAATCCCCAGTTGCTGCGTCAAACCGAAATACCAGTAACTCTCGCGCACGCGGCATCCGAACGTCTGTCGCCAGGTGATCTCCTCGCATACAGCTTCCTGCTCGCGACGATCTGCTATGGCCATTCTGAAATCAGGCGCAGAACCGATGCCAGGGAAAGGACCTCCCTGCTCGCCATACCCCCTCGCACAACTTGGCGACAACAGCGTCCCTGGCAACCCTTGGGAAAGCTGATCCTGACCAATCCCGACAATGATCTCCTCGATCTTGAACTCTTGGGGGTATCGGCAGATCGTAGCGCTGAGATCGAACGCGTAACCATTCCAGCAAAGCAATCGAAGCAAATCAGCACGACCTGGCACAACCTCCTTCATCTGCATACCATACGCATGCCAAAAGCCTCGGTGCGGATTCAGAGTCCAGCCCGGAGTACAGAGTGGTTTGTCACACGCAGCTCGTGGTCGAACCTATGGTTCTATGAGCCAAAACTTCTGCTCGTGGGCTGGCTGACCAAGCGTGAGCTTGAGCGTGTCGCCAAGCCAAGATCACACGCAAAGCAAGCAATACATGTCCGCCACCAGCCCGGTACGGACTCAATCGTTCAGGTCAATGCCTTGCGCCCAATCAATGAACTGCTCCAAATAGCACGCCATATATAGGGGTAACCTCGGTATTATCCCCAACATTTGCGCATCCAAGAAAAATGTGTATGCTTGGGCCATTCCAATAACTAGAGCAAATCTCATGTATCTAGCCATAGAGGGAGTGATCGGCGTCGGAAAGACCACCCTAGGACGATTGCTCCATCCACTCCTCGACGCCGAGCTTCTATTGGAGGAATTCGAAGAGAATCCATTCCTATCCAAGTTCTACGACGATCGGCAACGCTACGCATTCCAAACACAGATTTGCTTTCTCCTCAGCCGCTATCGCCAGCAGTGCCAATCCGTCCCCCAGTCCATTGCTCGCGGCAACTTGATCGCAGACTATACGTTCGAGAAGGACGCGCTCTTCGCGCAACTCAATCTTTCTGGCGATGAACTCGCAACCTACCAGCTCGTCCACGATGCACTTGCGGAGCGCATCCCGATCCCCGACCTGATCGTTTACTTGCGCGTCGAGACAGATATTGCCCTCAAGCGCATTGCCTTGCGCGATCGGACCTACGAACGGGATATGGACCGCGACTACATCGATGCCCTCAATCGGGCATACGAAGACCACTATGGCAATTACATGACCACTCGCTTGCTAACCATCGATTCGAGTTCGTTGGATTTCGTGGCCAACGGGAAGGATCTGACGAGTATCGAAAACCAGATACGGCAATCCTTGGAGAAACCGCCTATTCAACCCAAGCTGCCATTTGAAGCTTCAAAGGAGGTTTGATGGTGCGCTGGGGGGTTCCTGAAGCATCATCACTGTTGGAGGATGCGAGATGAAGAAGTGGATCGCGGTGGCTGGAAACATCGGCGTAGGGAAATCCTCCCTTGTGGCTCTGTTGGGCAAGAGCCTCGGCTGGAAGCCGTTCTTTGAGCCCGAGGAGGAGAATCCATATCTGGCAGATTTCTACCGCGACATGGAGACCTGGGGCTTCCACAGCCAGGTCTTCTTTCTCACTCGACGCTTGCGAATTCACCGGCAACTGGTTGATCACCCAACCTGCGCCATTCAAGATCGCAGTGTGTACGAAGATGCGGAGATCTTCGCACACAATCTGCACCTGCAGAACTGCATTGCCTCCCGCGATTACAGATCCTATCGAGATCTTTACCAGGTATTGACGGAGTTTCTCCCTCCACCCGATCTGGTTGTCTACCTGCGCGCCTCTGTAGACACGTTGCTTGATCGAATCTCGCTCCGCGGTCGGGATTACGAACGAGACATAAAGTCTGACTACCTGAGCCAACTCAACGATCTTTACGAAGCCTGGATTGCTACCTTCATGCTTTGTCCGGTCTTGATAGTTCCCGCCGATGACCTCGATTACGTCTCCCATGATTCCCATCTTGATCTGATCGTCTCCAAGATCCAAGACAAGCTAGCTGGCAAGGAGGAAGTCCTATTCGAGCCTGCTGAGGTAGCGCGTGTCAATGGTTGGAATTTGCGGGAATCTTGATCCCTGGCTCCCCATCTCCCGCCCTTCGATATCTTCCATACCCCGTTTGGCTATAACCCAAGATGCAATTCTGATAATGCAAATCGATCACAAGGTGACTCTTCTTGGGCATCGCCTTTCCCACTGCGATGTGGATTGGCACGCAAGCCGGGTCAGAGCTTTCTTTCCGACAGCCAAATCCATGTCAACGCCCGGGCCATCCTGGGGCGG
>DAOVIK010000358.1 GCA_030673735.1 Anaerolineae bacterium | reverse complement strand
CACAATGGCGAAACAGATCGAGCCGGGTTCTTCTCGCTCGACGAAATCGACTTGTTCGAGGATCCCATTGAGCCATGGTGTGAGTGGATCGCTCGAAGGGTGCTCGAAGGCAAACACATAGTCATTCCAATGGATGCCGATAATCCATACACTCCGTTGAAATCATTCTTATAGGTTTGGGATCCGTCGCGTACCGCGGGGTTGGAGCCGTCTCAGTGCAAGTGAACCTGGGTGGAAGCGAACACGTACTTCAGTCAGCAACGCATATCGGGTAGGAGCAGGCACGTGAAACGTAGCGCTTCATTGATCCTTGCATTGATCTTCCTTATCCTGGTGCTAGCCGGCTGCGATTCCGGCTCTGCGCCCACCATGGAGCAGTTGCCGACACTGACGCCCAGCGCATCCCCTATGCCACCTGCAACCCCGACTCCCTCACCCATCCCACCCACGCCGACAAGCATTTCGGTTATCCATTTGAGAAGCATGGCCTTCAGTTTTGGAAGCGATTTTCCCGTGAAGTACACTTGCGATGGGGAGGACGTCTCGCCGCCCCTTTATTGGGACGATCCGCCCGCGGGCACGCAGAGCTTTGCGCTCATACTGGACAACCCGGATGCGACGACCGGAAGAGGCTGGGTGCATTGGATAATGTTCAACATTCCAGCCGAGAGCCGCGGACTTCTCGAAGCAGTACCCGCAATCCCGGAGCTTGATGATGGCAGCCGGCATGGTCGCAATAGCGAATCGTGGCTGCGCTATACTGGTCCTTGTCCTCCCTTCACACAGCGCTACTTCTTCACGCTCTATGCGCTGGATATGTTCCTCGAGCTGGAGGCAGGTGCCAGCAAAGAGGAGTTAATGCAGGCCATGCAGGGCCATATCCTGGCGCAAGGTGAGCTTATGGGGAGGTACAAAAGGCAGTAAGATATGCTTGGAGACACGCCGATGAAGAAGACCATTCCGTCGATACTGACTGTCCTCGCTTTTGCTGTTCTTGCAGGCGGATGCGAACCTAGCAATGGACCATCTGCTGGAGATCAATCGACTCGCGCTGCAGATGGGATGATCATGCTCTACGTCCCTGCCGGACAGTTCGAAATGGGAAGCGAGGACAGCGAAGTCGACGCCGCGCTGCAAATGTGCCTCACGTACTATCAAGCCAGCTGCAGGCGCTCGTGGTTCGAAGTTGAACAGCCGGTTCATTCGGTCCAACTCGACGCTTTTTGGATCGATCAGACGGAAGTTACAAACGCTCAATATAGCATGTGCGTTGAAGCCGGGATCTGCGTCCCGCCGGCGAGCAGCAACTCGGACACCCGCAGCGCTTACTATGATGACCCTGCTTTCGCCACCTACCCGGTCATTCACGTAGATTGGTGGCAGGCGAGAACCTACTGCCAGTGGGCGGGAGGGCGTCTGCCGACAGAGGCGGAATGGGAATATGCCGCACGCGGACCGGGAGGGCGAATTTATCCATGGGGTGACGAATACGATGGCACACGACTCAACTCCTGCGATGTCACATGTCGATACGATTGGGCGGAAGATCTGTATGATGATAACTTTCGCGATACCGCACCTGTAGGGAGCTACCCGAATGGCGCAAGCTGGGTTGGCGCGCTAGACCTAGCGGGGAATGCATGGGAGTGGGTGGCAGACCGCTTCGGCGCATACTCGCCTTTTATGCAATTGAATCCGGCTGGTCCATCCTCAGGTGCGATGCGCGTTGTCCGGGGAGATGCAGCAGATGGATCGCGCTCGGTGAGTCGCAGCGCGGCGAGACACGGGATGTCACCAAATCGCACTTATGAGTACACGGGATTTCGCTGCGTCCTCTCAATCACGCCTTGATGCAAGCCTAATAGCAAGATTTCGGGCGGCCCTGAGTGGCCGCAATGTGCTTGCTCTTGGCGGCAAAGCTTCTTCCCTTAAAACGTGGGTGTGTTATACACTTCGCAGTGGCAATGCCTCGCCTCGGCTGCCAATTAGACCATTTTGGAATGTTTCGACGCTATGGAGGAGAAAGTGAAAAGGATACTACCGCTTCTCTGCCTTGCAGCTATACTGGCTGCTTGCGTATCGCAGCCTGCAGAGACACCCCTTCCAGCAACACCAACGCCGACCGACACACCAACGCCGGTTCCGTGCCGGTTTGAGGCGCTGAGGACCTACGCCATCTATCGATTTCCAAGCACTTCTGCGCCCGTCTTCTCGCAATTCACAGCCGGAGATGAAGCGTTCCCAACACACCGCACGCAAAATGGTTTCTACGGTTTTGATCCGGGCGTGGCGCAAGCTGGATCCATCGGGGCTTTCCGTTTGCGCTGGTTCTTGAAGACCAGTTACATTCCCTCGTTTGGGGATTGTGACAGTCTGCCGGTGGTGATGGGGCCGAT
>DAOVIK010000415.1 GCA_030673735.1 Anaerolineae bacterium | reverse complement strand
GAGCTGGATAAGCGTGTCCTCGAGCTGCTGGATCGTGTCTGCTTGCAGATCAATCACGATCAGCATCAAGTCCGACCTGCGTATCAAATCCATCAGCTCGGGTTCGACGAAATCGCGATTGAGCGCCGGCGTGTCGACCAATTGAACCTGGATGTTCTCGATGAGCATCATCCCCGGCGTCGCCGACCACGTTGAGAAGGGCGTACCTGAGACCTCAGGGCTGGCATTTGTAAGTGTGTCAACCAGCGCCGATTTCCCGACGTTGCCGGATCCGATGACAAGCACCTGCGCCGCTCCCTCGCGATCAATCCGGAAGGCAGAGGGGCGCTTTCCAGTCTTCTTGGCCGTCTGGGCAGAAGCCTTCAGCTTGGCGAGCCTCTTGCGCAGACCGGCTCTGAGTTTGTCCGTTCCCTTGTGTTTGGGGATCGTGCTTATGAGCTCTTCGAGAGTCTCGATCTTCTCCGCCGGGGTCTTGGCGGCCTTGTAGCGCTTTTCGACTTCGCGGTACTCAGGAGGAAGGTTGGTAGGCATATCTATTTACCAGTTGCGATTCGTGTTAATCCCACGCGATGCGATCGGGCCAAGCCGATTTTAGCACCGCCGCTCCTATCTTACTGCATCCTTCAAGATTGAGAAGGTGATTTTGAGATGTGGGCTTTGCTCTCCCTCACCACTCATCGGGCTCCAACGCGCGTAGTAGCGCTTGACCTCAACAGACATCACAACCTCCCCGAGCCAGAATTGGCGATAAGAAACAATCTCCAATAGTCGTCGCTAACCGATCCTCCGTGCAGCTTGCTCTAGTTCCGCCAGGAGTGCGGCGCCGGTTCGATAGCGCATTGGATCCGCCCAATTGGCGTCCTCCAATTGGTGCACCCAATCCTCCGGAGTCGGCGGATCACTGGTCCACACCTGCCCTCTGCGGAAGAACATGTAGAAATCCCATGCCACCTCGCCCTTCTCAGCGCCGATAACGCGGGCGAAGGCCTTCCCGACCAATCTCTCACCGTCATAGAAATGCGTAGCTTCCGTATTGGAGAAGATTTCTGCGGCTGCTTTGGATGCCGCTGCCTCGCTGTCGCCGGGGAGCATGGGGATCCAAACCATGGTCACGCGAATGCCGAACTCATCAGGATCTTTCAGGAGCGCTTCAAACACCGCACGGGCGCCTGCCAGGCATGGCGGTCAAGTGGGGGAGACGATCGCCAGTGCCTGTGGGCGTTCTGCTCCAAAGTTGAAGTGTTCGTGCAAAGGTTGCAGAGAGCCTTCCAACACGACCACTTCAGCATCACTCTCGGAGTGCATGGCTTTTTCACTTCTATTGATGCCCAGAAGTCATTCCTTCCGGCATCTGTACGGCGATGACCTCTCCCTTGGCGACGATCTCCCCCTCGGCGGACACGGTGACAGCCACGGTTACTTTTCGGCCCTTGAGCTCTTTCACTGCGCCGCGCAACGTCAGCGGCACTCCCATCGGCGTAGGGCGCAGATAGTCCACGTGCAGAGATGCCGTCACGAAGCGAAGGGCCGTGTCCTTGCCCGGATCCCGCCCCACAGCCTGCGTTGCTGCCGCGGCGGCCGTACCAGTACCATGGCAATCGATAATCGAAGCGATCAGACCACCATACACATATCCCGGAATGGCAGTGTGGACTGGCTGGGGTTGGAACGTGGCACTGGATTCCTCTCCATCCCAGTAGCTCTTGAGCTGCAATCCTGCTTCGTT
>DAOVIK010000256.1 GCA_030673735.1 Anaerolineae bacterium | reverse complement strand
GGTGATTTCCTCGTCGAGAGAGAGGAGATATGCTAGCTGGTCGATGCTCTCCAACAGGCATTTGCGGGCGAACGGATCGATCGAAAATGCGCTTGCGGCACCGCCGGGGATAGTGACTGTCTGCTTGAGCAGGTCGACCGTGATCTGTGAATTCAGGTCGGCCTCGAGGGCGGAAGTGATCTGGCTTAGAAAATCGGGATCGAGTTCCACCGGCAGCAACCCATTCTTCATCGCATTGGAGCGGAAGATGTCGGCAAACGAGAGGGCGAGAACAGCTTCGAACCCCCAATCGATAAGCGCCCATGGCGCATGTTCTCGAGATGAGCCGCAGCCGAAATTGTTCAGAACAACCAGGATTTTCGCTCCTTGAGAATCAGGCTTATTGAGAACGAAGTTTGGCAGGGGGGTCCCGTCGGAAGCGTAGCGCCAATCCGCGAAGAGCGCTTTCCCCAATCCATCCTTCCCGGTGGTCTTCAAAAAGCGAGCCGGAATGATTTGATCGGTATCAATATCGTTCAGCGGCAGGAGCACTGAGTGTGATGTGAGATTGGTGAAGGATTTCATATCGCATCCTTGGATGAAGGTGTACCCGGGCTGTTAGAGCAGCGTTCGTGCATCTGTGATCCGCCCGGTTATGGCTGCTGCAGCTGCTGTGAGTGGTGAAGCCAGGAAGGTCCGCCCGCCTGGCCCTTGCCGGCCCTCGAAGTTGCGGTTGGTGGTACTGACGGCATACTGCCCGGGGAGGATCTGGTCTCCATTCATGGCGATGCACATTGAACATCCCGACTGCCGCCATTCCGCTCCTGCGGACGTGAAGATATCATGCAGCCCTTCCGCTTCGGCCTGCCGTTTGACAGCCTGCGAGCCAGGGACAACTAGCACGCGAACATCGTCCGCGACTTTCCGGTCCTTGAATACTTGAGCGGCCACCCGTAGGTCGGTGATTCGGGAATTGGCACACGATCCGATGAAAACAACATCGATCTTTCGCCCGAGTAGGGGCTTTCCAGGGGGGAGATCCATATAGGCGAGCGCTTTCTCCAACAGTGCGCGTTGGCTCAAATCACTGATTTCATCGGGTTCGGGGACCGCAGCCAAGATGGGAATCACCATACCAGGGTTCGTGCCGAATGTGATCATTGGTTCGATGCTGGAACCATCGAGGACGATTGAGTGGTCATGAACCGCGCCCTCATCAGTGGGGAGTTTTCTCCATTGCTCTATTGCTCTCTCCCAGTCAGCGCCCGCGGGGGTGAATTCCCGGCCGGCAAGATACTCGAATGTGACCTCATCGGGTGCGATCATGCCCGCCCGCGCACCGGCTTCGATGGACATGTTGCATACCGTCAGGCGTGCTTCCATCCCCAATGCCCGGATTGCGGAGCCGCAGTACTCGAATACATGGCCGACACCGCCTTGGATGCCGATTTTCGCCATCAGGGCGAGGATGAGATCCTTCCCGGTCACGCCTGGGTTAAGCCTGCCATCCACCCGGATCTCAAAGGACTTCGGCTTGGATTGCAGCAGGCATTGCGTTGCCAGGACGTGTGCGACCTCAGTCGTCCCGATCCCGAACGCGAGCGCACCGAACGCACCATGGGTCGATGTATGGCTATCTCCACAGACGATTGTCATCCCGGGCCGGGTGAGCCCCAATTCAGGTCCCACCACATGCACGATGCCGCGCTCGGTGGAATCCACCGCCAGCAGCCGAATGCCGAACTCATGGCAGTTAGTTTCAAGCTGCTTAAGCTGCGCGGAGGCCGCGGGATCGATACTCTTCAAGTCGACCTCTGCAGTTGGAATGGAGTGGTCCATGGTGGCCAGTGTTAGATCCGGCCGGCGGACTTTCAATCCCCGTTCTCGCAGCGTGGCAAAAGCTTGGGGGGAAGTCACTTCATGCACGAGATGTTGATCGACATAGAGTACCGCGGGTTGGCCGGACCTCTGGGAAACGATATGACTGCGCCAGATTTTGGATAATAGAGTTGCGGGTAGTTTCATCTGATGGTCTTTGTTCATCCTTCCATTGATCTGATCACCCATGCGACTGCCCGTCTTCGACAAGAGGTGATGCTTGTGGAGCGCGAACTTCGTGAGCGCCAGCGTGTTCTCCTATCTCGCCAGATGTCCCGATGAGTTTGTTAATGGCAGCAAGGTAGGCTTTTACACTGGCGACGATGATATCAGTGTCCGCTCCATAACCGCCGAAAGTGCGCGAATCAATAGGATTATCGAGCGATTTAATCGAATCTTCCCGCTGCTTCTGAATGCGTACAGAGACCTCTCCCTGTGCATCGATGCCTTCTGTAACGGCGTGCACGGAGAATTCAAGCAGGGAATAGGAGCTCCCGATAATTTGGTCAATCGCTTTGTAGGCTGCGTCCACCGGCCCTGTCCCGATTGCAGCTTCGATCTGCAGGGTGTCATCGGGTCTCCGCACACGAACAGTCGCGGTGGGCATCCCCATCGTTCCGCATGCGACTTGCAAGCCATCCAGGGAGAAATACTCCGGTGGTTGGTATAGTTCATCAGCGACGAGCGCTTCAATATCCGCATCGGTTACTTTCTTCTTCTTGTCGGCCAGGGATTTAAACCGCTGGAACGATTTCTCCAGACCGTCTTCATCGAGATCGTAATTAAGTTCTTCCATGCGAACTCGAAACGCGTGCCGGCCGGAATGCTTGCCGAGGACGAGGTGGCTCTGGTTCAGCCCCACGGTCTCAGGGCGCATGATTTCGTACGTCTTGTTGTTTTTCAACATACCGTCTTGATGGATGCCGGCTTCGTGTGCGAAAGCGTTCGCCCCCACGATCGCCTTGTTGGGTGCCACGACCATGCCCGTGTATTTGCTCACCAGCTTACTCGTCCGCGAGATAAGGGTGGTATCGATGCCGGTGTTCAAGCCAAAGAGGGGATGGCGAGTTTGGAGGCTCATCACGACCTCTTCAAGGGAAGTATTCCCAGCACGTTCGCCAATGCCGTTAATCGTCACCTCGACCTGGCGTGCGCCGGCCTGGATCCCAGCCAGGGAATTTGCTGTTGCCAGACCGAGATCATCATGGCAATGTACCGAGAGAACCACGTCCTCGATGCCTGCTACGTTATGGACAATTCCAGCGATGAATTCCCCAAACTCGTCCGGGGTTGCGTATCCGACCGTGTCGGGGATATTTAACGTTGTCGCTCCGGCGCGGATCGCTTCTTCCAGAACGGTATAAAGGAAAGCAGGATCGCTGCGTGAGGCATCCTCCGG
>DAOVIK010000076.1 GCA_030673735.1 Anaerolineae bacterium | reverse complement strand
TCTCCTCAACGCTATAATTGCCCCTGCGAGTAATGATCTACCCTATTTGTGCGGTCCTTGTCGACCTGGTGAGCGTCTTCCAATGGACGATGGTTCCGCTCCCCAGGTGCCTTTCAAACGAAACCTCGCTATTCAATGGAGGGAACCATGAAGCGCCACTTGCTCATGCTTGCGATCTCGATCATGATCCTTTCCTGTAGCCAATTCGCTTCCACTCCCACTCCCACTTTACGGGAACCAACCCCCAGCGTTCCGAACGAATTGCTAGGAGAGTTCTACTGCTCGGGACATGAGCGCGGGATGTTGGCAATGGCCGGTATCTTGACGCTGAGAGCGGACGGAAGCTTCGCGCTGCAGTGGTTGTATGGCGGACCCAGTCTGGAGGGTCCTTGGCACTATGATTCCGCCAGCGGGCAGGTGATGTTCTCAAGCGACTTGGTAATCAGCCACGCGGTGTACAACGACGAGGTCGACACCCTCCGTGTGTATCTTCGTGAGGGAGTGGAACGAGCCCACGTCGAAACCGGCGTGATGTACTGCGAAAGGCGAAACTGGTAACAGCCGCGCAACGGTTACCATAGGCGCCCCGGATTGCATTGGGCCGATCTTGATTGATGCTGAAATCAGGGTGACGAGTGGGAATACCACAAGCTTAAGGGGGAAGTGTAAAATGAGGCGACTGATCACCTTCCAGGTTCTGTTCATCCTCCTCTGCTTGGGCTGCCAGCCTGCGACGTCAGAAACGGTGACGCCAACGAGGGGAGCGAGAGCCACTTCCACGCGCCCCATAGCGAGCACAGTAACCCCATCCCCAAGCCCCACCGAGGTAGTTCCTACACCCACGCTCCCGCCCCCTACCATTCCACGCTTTGAGCCCGGACAGGCGGTGACGATTACGTACATCCGGATGATCGACGACCAGATCGGCTGGGCGCTGGGCATCGATGATGATGCACGTGCGCATCATGTCCTGCGCACAAACGACGGCGGCAATACTTGGCGGGACGTCACGCCTCCAGAGTTCGATCCGCTGCCGGGTGAGGTTTTCCGCAGCGCAGAGGGTCTTTTCAGCGATGCCAACAATGCTTTGGTCCTATACGAGCCGCGCAGAGGCGTTCCGGGTTTTGAGGATTCGGTGGTTTGGGCCACGCAAATGGGTTGGCGCAATTGGACGCCGAGTGAACCGTTGGACCTCATGGGAGCTCCTTTCTTCGAGGTTGAATTCATACGTTCTTCGGGCGCCGGTCAAGCGTGGATAGCGGTTGAGCTGGAAGCTAGCATGTTGCATGCCTGGATAGGGCTCTACAGAGTGAGAAACTCCTGGCCGAAATGGGAGCTTGTGATCGGCCCACAGAGCGAAGGCGCGGCCGACCTGCACTACTGCTGCAAGACCGACATGGTCTTTGTGGATGACCAGACGGGCATCATGACCTTCGGTCGAGGTCCAGCGGGGGATCTGTTTGTGGATTGGACGCACGATGGCGGTTTGACTTGGCAGAGAGACGTACTTCCGGCCCCCGCCGAGAGACAAGCGCCTCCCGGATTCGGCGGCGTGATTTGCCTCTCGCATTCCCCGACCTTCTTCTCGCCGCAATCCGTCGTGCTTGGTGTCGAGTGCTATTCCGGATTTGATGATCCCTATGAGACGGTCTCTTTCATGTATGCCACCCAGGATTCGGGCGAAACATGGGAGATCACACGCTATCCGGGTGGAGAATTGCATTTCCTCCGCCCCGATTTGGGATGGGCATTGGGACGCAAGATCTACATCACGCGCAATGGGGGCGCATCTTGGTGGCGCGTGGCTGACGTGGATTGGGATGGCCAGTTCAGCTTTGTGGATGAGAGGCGCTGGTGGGCAGTGGCGACGGACGGGGACGAGATCGCATTGATGCACACCGTGAATGGCGGGCGGACCTGGGAGGCACTGGAGCCGCTCATTGCCGCGCCGTAAGGGGTTTGCCTGGGCCGATTTCGGCGCGCGGTGTGCGACAGAGCAAATGAGGATTACGTGATCAAGGCGATCGTGTTTGTCGCAATCTCAACGGGAGCCCTGTGGCTGTCCCGGCGCTCGCTACGCAGACCCGACTCCCATGGATTCTACCGTTTCTTCGCCTTCGAGACTCTTCTGGGCTTGACTCTGCTCAACGTCGATCAGTGGTTTGCTGATCCATTCTCTGCTTGGCAGCTGCTATCGTGGCTGTCGCTGATCGGCTCGGCGCTGCTGGCGATTCATGGCTTTCGGCTGCTACACGTAGTCGGCCAGCCAGAAGGCGGTATCGAAGACACTACCGTGCTGGTCGAAGTCGGCGCCTACCGGTACATCAGGCATCCGCTGTACGCCTCGCTGATGCTATTTGCCCTGGGTGTGTTCCTCAAGCACATATCGCTGCCGGCAGGAATCTTACTGGTGGTTGTATGTGCATTCTTGTTCGCCACGGCGCGAGTCGAAGAGCGTGAGAACCTGGAAAGGTTCGGTGAGGAATACGCAGCGTACATGCGGCGCAGCAAGATGTTCATCCCCTACGTGTTCTAGCCTTGGGCAATGCGAGCCCCAATCCCCTATAGAAACCTTGACGGAGCATCATGGTCGAGAATTTGCTCCAATCGTCATGTGCCTCAGCCAGGAATGTGGCCGTGGTTTGTGACGGACCAAAGAGTGGTGTAGAGTCCGAAGCGCATACACGGACCCCATTAACCAGAATGAACTTAAGAGAGTAAAGATCAGCGACGAAAGCTACGAGAAGCTGGCCGAGGCGCTGGACCGCTTGCCGAACGGCTTTCCCAGGACCCCCTCCAACATTGAGATACGGATTCTGCAGAAGATCTTCACTCCCGAGGAGGCGTGGCTGGCGGGAATGCTGAGAGGAAAGATGGAGCCGACGGCTGCGATCGCGGCTCGGGCGGAACTCGATGAGGAGGAAGTCACGGAGCGCCTGAATCTGATGGGCAGGAAGGGCTTCGTGTGGAGGCATAAGGCAGAGGATGGGCTCCGTTTCCGGCTGGCTCCTTTTGTGGTCGGGATTTACGAGGCCCAGATCGAAACCATGGATCATGAGCTGGCGCACCTTGTTGAGGATTACCTTCTGGGCGGCGGTGCGGCCGGGATCATGGCTCCGTTGCCGGCGCTGCAAAGGGTTGTTCCGGCGATGGAGACGGTGAAAACCGAGCTGATCATGCCCTACGAGGACGTCCGGGAGATGCTGCTGCAGGCCAAATCCTACCGAGTCCGCGAATGCATCTGCCGCAAACAGAAGGAGCATACCGGCAGGGAGTGCGACCATCCGCTGCGAAACTGCCTCACATTCTCTTCAAGAGAGGGCAAACCACATCCGGACGCTCTGACGCAGGAGCAGGCGCTGGCGCTCTTGGACCAGACCGAAGAGATCGGGCTGGTGCATTCGGTGAGCAATTTCATCAAGGGCGTTAACTACGTCTGCAACTGCTGCGGGTGTTGCTGCGGCATCCTGCGCGGGATCACGGAGTGGGGCTTCGAGAACTCGATGGCCGCCTCGAACTACTACGCTGTAATCGATGCGGAGGAGTGCCAGAACTGCGGCATCTGCATCGACCGCTGCCATGTAAGCGCGATCTCAGAGGTGAACGGGACGACGGTCGTCGACCGCAAGCTGTGCATCGGCTGCGGGCTTTGCGTCTCGGGCTGCCCGGATGAGCCCGCCCTGCTCGAGCGCAAACCGGAGGCCGAGATCGTTCATCCGCCGGATACTTTCGCCATCTGGGAAGAGATGCGGCTGCGCAGCCGCGGCATGCTCGACTAAGGCGTTTAGATATCAAGTCAACCTGCTGCAGTCCGATGATCTGTACTAGCAAGTAGAGGGGTTTCTCGTCAGTACTATGTTGTCATTCTGAGCGAAGCGAAGAATCTCGATTCTGGGCATGGACGCATCTTGCCTGTGGGAAACGAGATCCTTCGTCGCGCATCCCCGATGTACTGACGGGGACCCCTGCGCCCTTCAGGATGACGTAACTACCCAAGGCCGCTGCCGTCTTGCGAATCGTTGGGCGAAATCTTCGCCAAATGCCGGAGCAGGAGGCAGCGGCTCAGCGCGTTGTGCAGCATAATGCTTGAGTCTCATTGATCTCCTCCTGACCGCTAGTGTATGATGCGGCTGCAGCAATACCCCGGCGGTATCCATCTTGAAAGACACGACTTCATTGCTGCTTCGAAGGAAGCGCGCTGCTGCGGCCGTGTGCGGACCGCTGAACTCCGCGCAGTAAAGTGGAGTACTTCTTGCGGGCAGCAGTGATCCGATCGCCGGTAAATTGCCGTATGCGGAGTGATCTTGCGCAAGCGGGATCACCTTGAGAGAGGATCACATCATGGGTAGGTGGCTGAAGATCGGATTCTTGGCGGGGCTCTTGATTGTTGCCGGCTTCTTCTTCGGGGTCATATGCCGTCAGGTGGGGCAAGCCTACACAATGCTCCTGGCTCCTTCCTGGGAACTGCTAAACCTGCTGCTGCGGTTCTTGGGTGCGGCCTTGGCTCTGGCGGTGTGTGCCGGGCTAGTGGCCACATTGCTGCGTCCACTTGGCTATGTGTGGATCGCGTTTGCGCTGTCCGCGGTCGCTTTGCTGATCGGGTGGCTGGAATTCAGCCTGATCAGTGGGATTCTAGCTCTGGTCTACTTCCTGGTGGGTTCGCTATACGCCGGGGGAGTGGCCAGGGACATGGCCCGCCGTATTTCGTTCTCAGAAAGCTCGGCACGCGTGGGACAGGGCCTGTTCTTGACCGCATTGGCGCTGGTTGTAGCCGGCAGCATCTACGCGAGCTTCACAGCGCACATTGAGAGAGAGGGATTCACTGTACCCAGGCCGTACATCGAGGAGCTCGAGCAGCTCTTGGAAGGGCAGGTCGGAAGCGTGATCCCTGAGGTGCTGCGTGAGGAGGTGCTGGAAAGCTTCCGAGAGAGCTTCACGACCACTTTGGATGGATACGTGGGAGGCCTGTTGGAGCCCTATGAGGGCTACATACCTGTGATCATCGCGGTCCTCATTCTGCTCCTGCTGCTGCCAATTCTGCGACTGCTCTCGTGGGTATCAGGGCTGGTGCTGTCGATTGTGTTTGCTGTGTTCCGGTCGCTGGGCATCACCCGGGTTGTTCACGAAACCGTGGAAGTGCAGAAGCTGGACTTGGTCTGAATCAGAAGCTGCAGAAATCAAAGCCATCTCTCACAGCGAATACAGGATCAGGCCCATCGACAGCGGCCGGGCTAGTGTGTAGGATCGATCAAGACAAAAGGTCAATCCCATAATGACGCAGGATTTCGAACGAGCATGGCTTGGCAAGCTTGCCAAGGGTCTTGATTCAATTGCCGGCGAGCAGCTGCGGCAAGAGATCATGGAGGGAAGCGATACGCTCTCCGGAGATTCAGATCCCCAACAGATCACCGATTGGACGAACACATTGATGGATCGTATGCCGACGCTCATGGATGAGGAGCGCGCCAGAGCGGTCATGGCGAGTTGCGCATGTGAGTATCCCAAGCCCGATCTTCAACCGCTGCGCGCCGAATACGAGAGAACGAAGGATGTGGGCCTGGTCCATCAGATGCTGCAGGAGCGGTTTGAATCCTTCCTCCGAGACACGCTCGAGCTGGACGACGATCTCACAGCGGAAGTCCTTTCCAGAGGGTGGGGGGTGGCGGGGGAGTTGAAGGGGAACGCGATCATCTCCACCAAGATCCCCAAGAGCGGAAACTTGGCGAAGTATTTTCAAGAAACCGATCCTGCGGCCAAGCGCCGGCTGTACTGCCATTGTCCAAGAACGAGACACGTCTTCCAGACCTCGGGGGAGATGCCTCAGCTCTACTGCTTCTGCGGCGCGGGATTCTACAAAGGCATCTGGGAAGAGATCCTTCAGAAGCCCGTTGAGGTCGAGGTGTTGGAGACCGTACTCAGCGGGGGCGAGGTCTGCCGGATCGCGATCCATCTTCCTCCCAACGCCTAGCGTTTTGAGCTTTCAATCGATCATCAAGCGAATGAGTTTCCTCCCAAGGGGCAGGGCAAGTCAGATACTTGCCATGCCCCCATCAGGTTATTCTGCCTGGGGCGGTGTATAAACGTGAACGGTTGAGATCACCGAAAAGGAGGCAGAACATGGGCAGGCAGAGGAATATGGCGAATGATGCGCAGCCGCGCCTCTCGGTGTTCGATTTACAGGCCGAATTGGGCATGACCAAGCACATGGGCGGGCAGCAGGCCACCGAAGAACTAGTCGAACTCTGCTACATCGATGAGACCACATCCGTGCTGGACGTGGGCTGCGGTGTCGGATTGACGGCCCGTTACCTTGCGCAGGAGATCGGCTGCAGTGTGGTCGGCTTGGACATTTCCAGCCGCATGATCGTGCGCGCCGAGGAATATGCCTCCAAAGCCGGCATCTCGCACCTGGTGCATTTTCGAACCGGCGACATAGAGGATCTTCCATTTGAAGATGACCGGTTTGATGTCGTGATCGTCGAATCCGTCATCTCGTTGCTGGAGGAGAAGAATCAGGCCGTTCGGGAATGTGTGCGCGTAGTAAGGCCGGGCGGCTACGTTGGAATCAACGAGACGGTATGGGTCAAGATTCCCCCAGAGGAATACGTCGAAGGCTTGTCCTATCGATCCGGCGTGCAGTTGGGTATCACCACGCCGGATGTTTGGGAGAAGCTTCTCGCCGATGCGGGTTTGAAGGACTTGGTCTTGCGGACCTACGAGCCCGACTTGCGCGGCGAGCTGCGGAACACCATCCGGCGCATTGGCTTCGGGGATCTGCTGCGCGTGTGGGGAAGGGCCTTTCGCCTCTATCGCAGAGATCCGGCGTACCGAGACTTCGTGCAGGAAGCTCTCTCTGAGCCCCGCGAAATGCTCGAGTACATGGGAGGCGGCATGTTCGTGGGCAAGAAGTCGCGCCCGTTAGCAATATAGGACCAAGGGCTGCTCACCTGGAGCAGCCCCTATTTGATTCGCTGATTCACCATGGTAATGTCTTGGAGCTTGGCTTCCCCGCGGCGGACCGCCGTCGAGGCGCTGCACTTG
>DAOVIK010000261.1 GCA_030673735.1 Anaerolineae bacterium | reverse complement strand
GGTGGCCGACGTGCTCAACCGCCGTGGTCTGATACTTCTCACGCAGAGCGGTATGGCCTTGATGTCTGTGCTGCTTGGCTGGCTTACGCTGCGAGGAATGGATTCCTTGTGGGTCATCTATGCCATCATGGCTGCAAGCGCCGCCGTCTCGGCGTTTGATCTCCCGGCGCGCCAATCACTGGTTCCCAATTTGGTGCCACGCAATACGCTGACCAATGCCTTCAGCATGAATGCCATTGCCTCGCAGTTTGGATCGATCGTCGGTCCCGCGCTGGCAGGATTGGTGTTAGCCAATGCGAACTTGGCTGCTGCATACTTCATCAACGCCCTCTCGTACCTCGCCGTGATCGTGGCGCTGATCCGTATGGGCCCTGTGGAGCAGGATACAATCGACCGCGGTGCAATCAGCCAACACCGCTTCATAGCGAGCATTGCGGAAGGCTTGCGCTTCGTTGTGCGCCAGCCGATCATTTTGTCGAGCATGTTGCTGGATTTCTTCGCAACGTTCTTCTCCTCCGCTACCTACCTGCTGCCCATTTTCGCCACAGATATCCTTCACATGGGCGCCGTGGGATATGGCTGGTTGGTAGCTGCGCCGTCGGTCGGGGCCGGCTTGGTGTCCTTAATCCTTGCCTTCTACCGTATCCGCCGTCAAGGACCAGTCTTGCTGATCGCAGTCGCCGGCTTCGGCATTGCCACTGTGATCTTCGGCATTTCTCGCTCATTCTGGCTGACCTTCGTAGCACTGGCATTCACCGGCGTCACGGACGGCATAAGCATGATCATTCGCAATACCGTGCGTCAACTGCAGACCCCCGACAACTTGCGTGGGCGCATGACAAGCGTTAGCCAGATATTCTTCCGCGGTGGACCGCAGTTGGGTGAGTTGGAGGCCGGTATTGTGGCCCAGTGGTTTGGCGCGCCGATCGCCGTAGTCAGCGGGGGCATTGCCTGCCTCGCAGCAGTAGCAGGCATTGCGCTTCGCTACCCGCAGTTGCGCAATTACAGTGGGGATGAGCCGATAGTTGCAGGAACGTCGCTTGCCCAGTCCAGCACCTGAGGCGCAATCCGCCGATCGGCAGTCGATGGAATGCCGGTGGAAATTGACCGCCAAACACAGGCGGTGTACATTTTGTGGTCTGGCCGCGCTCGTTGTGCAAATGAACTTCGAGCCTCATTTACAGAGACTCTAACCGCGTATTGGCGCGGAGATTGCCGTAGCTGCATTGAAGCGCTATCTGAGCCAAGCGCTTTGCCGACCGCATACATTGGATGAGGTAGCCATGGACGTGTTAGTTATCGCAGGAGGTATTCCCGGACCGGATGATCCGCTATTTCCATTCACAGAGGGGAAGCCCAAGGCGCTGGTGGATGTGGCTGGCAAGCCGATGGGCCAGTGGATGCTGGATGCTGTTAGCGGAGCCAAACACACCGAGCAGGTAGTCGTCGTCGGCCTGGAGGAAGATTGCGGCTTACATTGCGCAAAGCCGCTGCATTTCATTTCCGACCAAGGCGGAATACTCGACAATGCCCTGGCGGGCATGCAGCGTATTCAAGAGATAAGCCCCGTAGCAGAGCAAGCTCTTGTGCTTCCCGGAGACATTCCCGCTATCACCTCGCAGATGATCGACTGGCGGATCGAGCAGACTCAGGGGGCTGATGTCGACTTTGATTTTGCGGCAATCGAGCGTGATGTAATGGAAACTCGCTACCCGGGCTCCAGCCGCTCCTTCATACGGCTCAAGGACGTAGAGGTTTGTGGGGCGGATATGCATGTCGTGCGCCCGTCGCTTGTCGTCGAAGTGGAGCTGTGGGAACGGCTCGCCGGAGCACGCAAGAGCATATTCAAACAAGCTGCTCTGATTGGCTTCGATACGCTAATTCTTATACTCACTCGCAGCATGACATTGAAAGGTGCGGAGAAGCTGGTAAGCAGGCGCTTGGGGATTGTGGGTCGCGCGACGCTCTCGCCTTATGCTGAGATAGGCATGGACGTCGATAAGCCTTTCCAATTGGAGATCATGCGCCAGGATCTATCGCCCACGAGCAGCACATCCTGATGGCCGGAAATTCATTTTTAGAAACCGACGCCCGTTGGTCTGAGAAGCTTCGCTTGGCCGAGCAGCCGGGTGTTCTGCGCACCCTGGCTGCAGTCTTCGCCCACTCGGGCGATTCCTGGTTCTGCGGAATCGCGCTGGCGATCGTCTGGTGGCGGGGAGATCAGTATTGGAAGACATGGGCATTGCGAATGCTGGCCGCCATTGTGGTCACGGCCCTGTTGGTCATGACTCTCAAGCTCATCTTTCGCCGGCGACGACCTGAGGGCCGCTGGGGCAGCATCTACCGCAATACCGACCCCCATTCGTTCCCCTCGGGTCATGCTGCTCGTACGGCCTTGCTTGCCGTACTGATCACCGCTTGGGGGCCGCTATGGCTGGCTCCGTTCGCCATTGCTTGGGCGCCGCTGGTTTCGTTGGCGCGCGTGGCTATGGGCGTGCATTTCCTCTCAGATGTGGTCGGTGGAAGCCTTCTGGGCTTACTGGTCTCCGCCATCGCTGTGATCTTCTTCCCTTGGACGATGCCTTAGGTGACTGTATCCAAGCAGCCAGCGCTTTCATGCTGAATGGATTCCTCCATCCTGCATCGGGGTTAATCTGGTTTATCTCTTGGAACGGATCCTGCGGGCCTTGGACCGCCGTCCCGGGAAATCCCTCCCCGCTAGCATTTGCCCACCTGTCCTGGTGTTCTTACAGGATCCATGCCCTGTGTTCCGTCTCCGAATACAGCCTCCATTCAATTGTGAATAAATCGTAGAGACGCCCCGCTGGGGCGTCTCCACGGCACATGGCTCGCGACGATCCCAATAAATGCACGGCTCATCGCCTTGCGGAGGAACGACGGGCGTTCCGATGGAACGCCCCTACGACGTTCATGTTGATACATCGTTCCAATCCGACAGCGTACCTTCGATTGAATCGTAGGGGCGGTTCGCGAACCGCCCCTACACTCTCGTTATCCGAGTTGCTGGCAAGGAAACGTAGAATCGCCTCGTTTCACGCTTCGTCGGAATCCTCGGCCAATTCTTCCCATGCCTTCAAGGCTGAATGCAGTTCGGCTTCCAGCTTGGCATACTCTTGCCCAAGGCGGGTAACGGTCTCTACGTCCGTGCCCGCTTGCTCCAATTGCTG
>DAOVIK010000340.1 GCA_030673735.1 Anaerolineae bacterium | reverse complement strand
TCGGTCGCTCTTCGATTTCAGTTAGAAGTGCTTCCTCTTCAAGGGTATGCTGGTAGATTTCGTCGAGCGTGTTTCGCGGGCGCAAGATCAGATAGATGACCAGGCCGGCAGGTCCCAGGAGCAACACGATGGCTGGCGCAAGGATGTGCAGAACTCGATCTTGAGCGCGAGACCGAATATCGCGCAGAGTCCAGAAGACAAGGCTCAGCCATAAGGCAGTAAGGAACGCAGCAGAGAAAGCAGTCAAATAGAGAACTAGATTATCAAATGGGGCGGGTTGTGCGCTTGCTGACATCCTACATCTCCTGAGAGCGCCATTATAGCATGCGGCCCGAGATGGGAAGGATGCAACTTTCAGGCCGTGGGCAGCTTGCCTGCACAACGGCAGATGACGGTGGGGCAGAGGAGAAGGGAGTGTCACATGGGGGATCGAAGAACGAGCTACCGGATCACCGATTTGGCAACCTCCGAGCGACCACGCGAACGCCTGGCACAGCTTGGAGCAAAGGCCTTATCAAGCGCTGAGCTTGTTGCGATCCTGCTTCGATCGGGCATTGCGGGCAAGAATGTGCTGCAGTTGTCGCGGGAGCTGATCACTGACCTCGGCGGGCTGGGAGGGCTTCATCGCGCCAGTTACGAGGAGCTTTGCGCTCGTAAGGGCATAGGCCCGGCAAAGGCAGCCCAACTGAAGGCGGCAATCGAATTGGGGCGAAGAATGGCAGTGCCCGCGCCCGAGGAGCGGCCGACCATTCAATCCCCGGAGGATGCGGCAGGATTGCTTTTGTATGAGATGGGAGCGCTTGAGCAAGAGCATCTGCGCGTGCTGCTACTCGATACGCGGAACCGGTTGATGCGGACTGTCGAGGTATACCAGGGCTCGTTGAATGCATCCTTGGTCCGGGTCGGAGAGGTATTGCGCGACGCAGTGCGCAGCAACGCGGCGGCGGTGATCATCGCGCACAACCATCCAAGCGGAGACCCGACTCCAAGCCCGGAAGATGTCGCGCTGACACGAGCGGTTGTAGAGGCAGGCGATCTGCTGGACATCGAAGTGTTAGATCACTTGGTGATAGGAAAAGGGCGCTTCGTGTCAATGAAGTCGAGGGGCTTGGGATTCGACTGAACTGTCTCAATAAATAGGCGAATGTGAACGGCGCGCTTGTGCGAACCAGCGAACAAGCGCGCTGTCATTTTAAGTGATGGCTGCGCCGATCGCAGGGGAAAACTGATGGCACATTCCGTGCAACTAAGGGAGAAGCCACCGGGATTACACGAACCGAGTGCGCTTCATACATGAGTTAGGGCTTCGCCGCGGAGGACGTGAACGTGCTCAAGCAGATTATCTTGATGCCACAGAAGGATTACTGGAGTTGGGTCAGGGCGTGCAAGGAATTCGTCATGACCTTTCGGGCCAGCATGACGCGAGATCCGGAAACAGCGGTACGTCACATGGCGCCGCGGCAAGTAGTAACGGTTGTCGCCGCGGGAGACGCGTATCCGGAATACGGGGATATCCTGAATTGGCTAAAACAACGAAATCCTGATTTGCGGCTGGATATTATCACAGCCATGACGCCCGGCGAACTGAAGATGGCCCTCGATAAGCGTATTGAAGAGGGCGATCAATTTGGCCAAGGCGCGATTAAGGTTCGTCTTGCTTGGCCGACCGAATTCCCGATCATCACGCAGTCATTTGGATCGAACCCGGAAATCTATGGAGCCTATGGCTTTCCGGGCCATGAGGGAGTGGACATCTGGGCCTTGATGGGTAGTAAGGTGTTCTGCTGCATGGACGGTGAAGTGTATAAGGTGCATGAAGTAGCCAGGGTTCACCCGTACGGCAAGCACATTTGCATTCTCCACAAGGGAGGTTATCGGACTGTCTACGGTCACTTGTTGAGGATTGACGTAGAGGTTGGACAGCTAGTCAAGGCGGGGCAAGTCATTGGTTTGGCGGACACGACCGGAACCTCAAGCGGGAACCACCTCCATCTGAGCTTGAGACATGATGGCGCAACGGAGCGAATGGAGACCAACTATCCAAAAGACGTGATCGATCCAACGCCATACCTGGTTTGGAATGAAGGGCCAGCCTGCAAGACTTTCAACCGGATCGAGTGGGTCGCTGGCAAGTGTTTGGTGGGAGCGCACGGGCGGGTGGATGGTGTTCTTAGGAAGGGTGATATCGATGTAATCAAGAGCGCGCGTCTC
This sequence comes from Anaerolineae bacterium, assembly GCA_030673735.1. GTDB lineage: Bacteria > Chloroflexota > Anaerolineae > Anaerolineales > E44-bin32 > W1033. Next base: position 331 of record DAOVIK010000340.1, on the reverse strand, counting down.
GAAGCTGTCAAGATCTCGTTGCATGAAATCAAAGAGAGCATTGACATGCTGCGAAGAATCAATCCCGGAATGCTTCTGATAGCGCGCATCGATCGCCCTTCTTGGGATGAGCCGGTAGATGTGGTTGAATTCCTGGGGACCATTGAGAAGGACATTGGCCGGCTCCATGGTTTGGGCGTGCGGCAGTTTGAGGTGCTTGCGAATCCCAACTTGGTTGGCAAGGGATGGGCTCGCAGTTGGCGCGATGGAATTGAATTCGGGGAGTGGTTCATGTGCTTGGTGGAGAAACTGCGGGAGGAATTCGCCGAGGCACGCTTTGGCTTTCCGGGCC
>DAOVIK010000049.1 GCA_030673735.1 Anaerolineae bacterium | reverse complement strand
AGGTCATCGTAATGCGGATAGGCAGCCGCTGGAGGGCTACAACGAACGCGGTGAAGCCGACGGACGATCCGAACACCACCAGAAAACCCCACGCCAGCCAGGCATCGGTTGTTGGCGTGGGCGCGGGGGCGCGTAGCAGCAGTACGATCAATGCGAATCCTACGCCGCCAATGAGGTGCTGATATCCGGAGTTGGCGCGCGGCGTCAAATCCACCTGGCGCCGGCTCTGGAGGATCGACCCTGCCGACCAACAGAAGGAGGCAAACAGGAGTGCCAAGATGGCGAGGGTTTCGGCGGTAGCGCCTTGCAGTAACGATGGCACACTGAGGAGGCCGATGCCGGCGAAGCCGACGAGCAGTGAAAGGATCAGGCGTGGGGAAGGAGGGCGGCGATCCAAAATGCCTTCCATCATTGCCGCCCAGATCGGCGCTGAGGCCACGGTGAGAGCCGCGATGCCCGAGTCGGCATGCTGCTCGGACCAGTTCACCAGCCCATTGGCCACCGGCCACATTAGCAAACCCGACCCGACCAGCACCGGCAGCTCCTTGCGCGTGGGCAGTATGCGCGCGCCGCGCAGCTTGGCCCAGATGAGCATGAGCGTCCCCGCGGCCAGCATTCGCGTGAGGCCCAACGTGTATGGAGGGAAGCCACCTCCCTCGCGCACGGCGATGCGAATCGCCAGGTAGGTGCTGCTCCAAATCACATAGACGATCGAGAGATTCAACAATCCAAACGGATCGAGTACACGCTTCTTCGGGGTGGCAATCGGTTCGTTGGCTGTGGTGGTGTCACCTTGCATGCAGCATCCTTGAGGGGTGGTTGCGCCGCGAAACCGGGATTTGGGTCCAAGATCTATGTAAGCATTCTACCGATTCGCTCGAACACTTCGTCGAGCATGGCGTCGGTAAGGCGGCCGGTGTTCGTATTCTGCCGGCTGGGGTGGTAGCTGGCGACCAGCGCCGGAAGAGATTGAGAAGTGTAACAGGCGCCGTGAGAAAAGGCCATGTCGGGTACGTCGACGTGGCGTTGACGCAAAAGCCGGCGGTAGCCGTCGAAGGCGATCTTGCCCAGGGCAAGGACGACGCGCAGCGAGGGCAGCAGCTGTAGCTCGCGTGCCAGGAAGGGCAGGCAGTTGGCTTGCTCCTCACCGTTGGGGCGGTTCTTCGGCGGCGCGCAGCGCACGACCGCGGTGAGGAAGGCATCTTTCAGTCGTAAGCCGTCATTGCGATGATCTGAGTTTGGCTGATTGGCGTATCCGGCGCGATGCAGGGCAGGTATGAGCGTGCGTCCAGAGCTGTCGCCGGAGAACATGCGCCCGGTTCGGTTGGCGCCATGTGCTGCGGGAGCCAATCCGATGATGCAAAGCCGGGCTTGCGGATCGCCAAAGCCGTGAAGCGGCTTGCCCCAGTAATCCCAATCCATATAGGCACGGCGCTTTTCGCGCGCCACATGCTCGCGCCAGGCAACCAGCCTTGGGCATCGCCGGCAGGTAAGTATCTCCTTGTATAGATTATCCCACTTCATAATCGGATGAGCAGACATCGCTTACTGGTTCATTTCCCAGATGATGCGCATGCCTTCAAGCGTGAGCCAGGGTGCGAGGATCTCGATGACGTCGGTCTCGCGAGCGATCAGGGAGGACAGACCTCCCGTGCCGATCACCTTCATCTGCTTTCCCAGCTCCTTCCGCATGCGCGCCACGATTCCTTCCACCAGCCCGACGTAGCCGAAAATCAAGCCGGATTGCATGGCTTGCACCGTCGAGCGGCCGATGATCGAGGGAGGGCGTACGAGATCAACGCGGGGCAGCTTGGCCGTACGCTGGGTGAGTGCTTCGGCTGAGATGGTGATGCCCGGTGCTATTGCCCCTCCCAAGTAGTCCCCTTCAGCGGAGATGGCGTCGAACGTGGTGGCCGTTCCAAAATCAACCACGCAGGCGGGACCCCCATAGAGATTCAGGACCGCGGCGGCGTCAGCCACCCTGTCGGCGCCCACGGATTTGGGATCTTCGATGCGGATGCGCACGCCGGTCTTTACACCGGGGTCGATCACCAGTGGCTGCTGCCCGATGTAGTTAGTGCAGGCGTCGAAGAAAACTCCCGTCAGCGGCGGCACGACGGAAGCCAAGGCGGCGCCCTTGATGTCGGAAGACTGAAGGCCTTCATGCTGCAGCAATCCCAGCAATTGCAGCCCGTACTCGTCGGGCATCCGCTCGTGATCGGTGGCCAGCCGCCAGGCAGTGACCAGTTCTTTGTCGCGATGCACGCCGAGCGTGATGTTGGTATTGCCGATGTCGATGGTCAGCAGCATGTTTATGCTCACCTTTCTGTGGAGGGGCTTCCAGTTCCGCGGTTAAGCCCCGTCGCCCAGCAGCATGTTATCGATCAACCTGATCTTGCCGATGAAGACGGCCATCGAGAGAAGCGCGCGCTCGATGGGGCCGGATAATTCCTCTAGCGTATCGGGGTCAGCGACGGAAACATACTCGGGGCGGGCCAGCTTTTCGGTGGCGAGTGTTTCGGACATCAGGCGGCGCAGCGTTTCGGCGTCCCGCTCCCCAGCGGCGAACGCTTCAGCCGCACGGCTCAGCGCTTGATACAGCATGCCGGCGGCCTTGCGCTGCGTTTCATCGAAATATGAGTTGCGGCTGGACATGGCCACCCCGTCGGGCTCACGCACGGTGGGGCAGACAACGACCTCGAGCAGGAAGTCCAGGTCGCGCGCCATGCGCTTGATCACGGCCGCCTGCTGGGCATCCTTCTGGCCGAAATAGGCCCGCTGGGGTTGGAAGGCGTTGAACAGCTTGGCGACAACCGTGGTCACGCCACGGAAATGGCCCGGGCGTTGGGCGCCCTCTAGAACCCCCGCAAGCTCGTCGACTGTAACCCAGGTCTGGAAGCCTTGTGGATACATCATTTCGTCCGTGGGCGTCCAGACCAGGTCGACGCCTTCGGCCTCGAGCAAGGACAGATCGCGGTCCAAATTGCGAGGATAGGCGTCAAGATCTTCATCGGGGCCGAACTGTGTGGGATTGACGAAGATGCTGGCCGCAACGCTGACGCACTCGTTGCGGGCGCGCCGGACCAGGGATAAGTGGCCCTCATGCAGGAAGCCCATGGTGGGCACCAACCCCAATGGATCTGGGAGCGTGCGGCGTGCGGCGCGCAGCTCTTCCAGTGTGACGACAACCTTCATACCTTTTCACCAGCGGATGAGTCCACCATCGCGCGGACCAGATGCCACAGTGTCCAGTTCACGGGGGCCGAGATGCCCAGCGCTTCAGCGCGGCGTGCCACCGCGCCGGATATGGCGTCGATCTCGGTGGGGGCTCCGCGCAGGATGTCCTGCAGCATCGAGGAGTGGTTCTTTGCTGTACGGACGGCAACGTCGACGGCGGCGGCGGCTGCGTCATCGTAAGGCAAGCTCACGCCAAGCGAGGAGGCAACCATTGAAGTTTCAACCGCGGCAGACTCCATAAGCGCTCGTGCGAGGGCGATCTCAACCAGCTTGCCGTTAGGAACCCGCAGGATGGCAGTGAGTGGATTGATGCCGGCGTTGATGGCCAGCTTGCCCCACAACAATGATTGCAAATCATCGGCCAGATCGACGACAAATCCCGCCAGGCGTATGAGGTCGGCAAGCGGCTCAAGGCGTGCATGTCGTCCGAGATGTATTGGTCCGCCGCCTCCCGCGCGCACATGGCCGGGGCCGATGACGCTGGCGCCGGTTGTGGTCGCGCCAATTGCAGCGCGCTCCGCGCCGAGGGCTTGTTGCAGGATCTCCAGGTTACCAAGCCCGTTCTGCAAGGTAAGCGCCACTCCCTCGGGATCAAGGCACTGAGAAAGCTGCGCAGCAACGCGGGCGGTCTGCCAGGATTTGACCAGCACAATGGCCATCGTCGCGCCCGCACACTCCGCCGGGTCGTCACTGGCAGCCACATCAACCTGGTGCTCACTGCCGTCGGCCTCGAGCAAGCGCACGCCGTGGGCACGTAGCGCTTTCAGCCCCTCGGGCCAAGTGCCCAGCAGCGTGACATTGGCGTGTGAGGCTAGACGGGCTCCGAAGAGAAGGGCCATGGCACCCGTTCCGGCTATGACTATATCTGGTTTGGAAGACACGTGATCATCTCTCGGCTGCGGGATTACTCAAGGGCCTTGAGCAGCTCCTGCCATTGCTCCTCGGGCATGTCGATGCTGTGCTCGTCGCCCGGGAATTCCCGTGACTGCACGTCGGATTTATAGGCCTCGAAGGCGCGCGCCATTTCACCATGCAGATCGGCGTACTTCTTCACGAAGCGCGGCGTGAAGCGATCGAACAGGCCGCAGAGATCGTGCGTTACAAGAACCTGCCCGTCGCAGCCAATACCGGCGCCGATGCCGATCGTGGGTATCTCAAGACGCTCGCTGACCAACTGCGCCAGGCGCGCCGGAATGGTCTCCAGAACAAGCGAGAAGCAGCCCGCGTCCTCAAGCGCAAGCGCATCGTCAAGCAGATCCTTTGCGGCTTGAGCGGTTTTACCCTGCGCCTTGAAGCCGCCGAGTTGGTGCACCGACTGCGGCGTGAGGCCCAGATGCCCCATCACGGGAATGCCGGCCGAAATGATGGCGCCAGCCGCCGGCAATCGCTCACGCCCGCCTTCGAGCTTGACGGCGTCCATGCCGCCCTCCTGCAGGAATCGCCCCGCATTGCGCACGGCTTCATCGACGGACGCCTGGTAGGACATGAAGGGCATGTCGCCGATCAGCATGGCGTAGCGTGCGCCGCGCGCCACGGCCTTGCAGTGGTGGATCATGTCGTCCATCGTCACCGGCAACGTGTTCTCGTAGCCCAGCACGACCATGCCCAGCGAGTCGCCCACCAGGATCGTATCGATGCCTGCCATATCGACGGCCACGGCAGTGGCGTAGTCGTAGGCGGTGAGCATGGTGATAGGCTTTTGCTGCTGCTTAAACTTGCGTAGGGACAGGGTGGTGATCTTCTTGCGTTCTTTGGCTTTCGAGGATGTGGACACGGCTATCTCCTCTTTGAGTGAGATGCGCGAAAGTCCGAAACGACGAACCCGCCCGGGCCAATGGGCGGGAAACGGCATACTTGCCTGACAGCCGTCTCGGTCGCGGCCCGATCCAAGCGGCAGGCTGATTATATCAGGGATTTATCGTCTAGCACGCATACTGAACATGAATGCGAAAGGGAGAATCCGGGGAAATATGGTGAAAGTGAGATGCCGCGCGATTGGCCCGTGCGCCGACCGGATGCGAGCTTCTCATCCTGGATCTCTAGGGTCCGTCGCGATGGGGTTGGATCGCTCGATCGCGAGGGAGGGGTGGATCTTAGACAGAATGACGAACTATGGTGCAGCCGTACGGAGGCGTCTCGGAGGGATCAGGTTGCTGACCCGCCAGAAGCGCGGCGATGGCATCTTCGAGATAGCTGCGTGTGGGGGTTCTTTGGCGGAAGGTCACGTCGTCGTAGGCGCCGGCATAGCGCAGCACGCCATCACGATCGATGACGAAGAAATGGGGCGTAGTGACCGCGCCATATAGATCCGCCACGGCATGATCGCCGTCCAGCAGCACGAGCGGCAGCTCGCGTTTGGCGGCTTCCACGGCGATTTGCTCGGGAGTTTCATTGACGTTTGAAGCGATCGGCCAGAGCAGCACGTCTTGGGGCCAAGTGGAGTGCAAACTGGTCAGGGATTCATCGACGCGCTGTGCCCAGGGGCACTCGGCAGACCAGAAGTTGAGCACAACGATGCGGCCAAGTTGGCCTGAGAGGCGGTGGGTTCCGTCTTCGAGATCGGGAAGTGAGATATCAGGTGCGGGTTGCGAAACCCGGGCTAGGGGATCCATATCGGCAAGTAGCCTCCCTGAACCAACATGCGCGGGCTATCCCCATTGCTATCCATGACCCAAATCTCAGCAGGTTGGGAGATGTTAGAGCGGTCGAATCGCATGAATGCCAAGGCGCTTGAATCCGGGCTCCACGCCAGCGCGGAATGGTTAATCAGCATCTCGTTGGTTAAGAAGCGGGCGTTAGAACCATCGACGTCCATCAGCCAGATCTGCCGGCCGAGGGTGAAGCGCGCTTGATCCATATACCTGCGAGCGAAGGCAAGGGTCAGCCCATCCGGCGAAAACGCCGGCGAGGCATCCTCCACCGGCGCAAACTCACCTCCTGAGAGATCGTCCAGGTTGTCATTGGATAGATCTGCCGAGTAGAGATGCGTGTAGAAGTCCAGTTCGATCTCGTCGGAATGATCATCGGATTCCGGATGCGGAGGGGGAATGACCATCTCAGCGAAGACCAGAACTGTGCCGTCTGGAGACCAACTGCTGATGTTTCCCATCGCGCTGGGGAGCAGTTTCGGCACAGTCAGGTCAGTGACTTGGGCGGGATCCACGATCACGATGGAGATCGACATGCTGTCGTAGAAAGTAAGCGCGCCTGAGGGAGACCATTGGGGAGCGGTGGTGATGTGGTCATCCTGACCAGCCAGAAATGGCTGCTCTCCTTGCTCGAGGCGCAAGATCCAAACCCGGCGCGGGCCGGGGATCAACGGGCCTCCTTCACTGACTTGGAACTCGAAGCATTCGAAGGCCAGGTATTCCCCTCCCGGCGAAACGGCCACGGTCTCGCAGCGATTACCTTCCGGGGAAGAATAGAGACGGCGGTCATCCCCGGATACTAGATCCAGCATGCGGAGGTTTGTACCGCCATCCGAGCGTTCGGCGCTGTAAGCGATCTGTGTACCGCGATAGCTCAGAGAGAAATCGAACACGCCTAGCGGGGTCTCGGTAAGGGGTGTTCCTTGGTCATCGCTTAGCGAACGAGCGTAGATTTCGGCATGCTGCCCCGCGGGATACAGGTATGCGACTCGCGGATCGCCGATGGAAAAGCTCCAGGTTTTCGAACTCAGAAGCGGCAGGATGCCCAACGAACGTGCTCCACCGGAGAGCGTGATGGTGACCGTACTGCCCGATGGCCACGGATCATCGTGTTCGAGGGTGAGTGTCTTTTCGTCCCATGTGGGTGTGAATTCTGTGGATGGATCAATGCTCAGGTGTTCCATCACAGAGTCAGGGTCCATGCGCTGGCTGAATGTAATGGAGATAGGGGCGAAAGCGGGAATCTGGGTGCTTGCATGCTGAGGATTGATGGATTTGACGCGCGGCGTGGAAAGGGCGGCGGCGATCAGCAGGCCGAAAATCAGCCCCAAGGCCCCCAGTAGCGGCAGGGAAACTCGTCGCTCACGCCGAATCTGCATCTTGCTCAATCCTCGCCGCTGAGCCGCTCAACGACTCCGGCTGTGCTCAGCTTGCGGCTTTAAGCTGCACCTTGAGAGATTCGATGGCATCGACAGGCGTCGGGTCAACGCCGTATGCCATGGCCAAATAGAAGCTCGTGTAGTCGCCGTAATGCAGGCAGGTCCACTGCTGCGCCAATCGCGTCTCGCCTTGGGCGTCGACGATGTCGGTGTTGAAACCCTCCACCATGAAGATCTGGCGAGTGGCTTCAATGCGAAGCAGGTTGCGCGGATGGTTCAGGGCGGCGCGCAAGAAGAGCACCATGGTGCGGTCGAAGAGCGGCTCGGGATTGACCACACCGGCGAGCATGTTGTGGTCTGCCTCGGGGAGCTCCTCGAACTGGGCTACGGCCTTTGCTATCTCAGCGACCTGGGTGCGCCAGCGCCGGGCGACGGGCGCCAAAAAGCCCGCGCCAATGAAGACCGGGCAGCGCTCGACAAGCTGTCCGGCTATGCGCTTGGCGGGATTCTTGACGGTCGGAACATCGGCGCGCAGGACTTCTTGCTGGGCGCGCATGGCGGCAACAGCATCGACAACCTCAGCGCTTGGGTCAGGAATGTGTCCGAGACGGAATAGGGCTGCAAGCAGCAGCCCGAAGGAGAAACCGATGGCAGCGCGGGGCTGCCCGTCGTGCTCAAAGATCCATGAGGGCAGGTTTGCGTTCTGCGCCCTACGAGCCAACTCTCCGCCGGTCGAGATCGACAGCAAGCTGGCTTCCATCTGGCGGGCGCGATCGAATGCGGAAAGGGTTTCCTCAGTATTTCCTGAATGGGAAGAGGTGATCACAAGCGTGTGCTTGCCCTTGGCGTGGGCGGGCAGATCGTAGTTGCGCCATACGCTGATAGGAACGCTCGAAAGAGGCGTTGCGTAGGAGGCAACGAGATCACCGCCTATGGCCGAACCTCCAAGCCCCGAGATCACAACCTGCCTCACGTCGGGCATTTCGGGCAGCGGCAGGGTTTGGCCCAGTTCCCACGCGGCCTGCAATTGGTCCGGAAGGCCATCGATCATGGAGAGCATCTTCTGGGGGTCAAGTTGTTGAAAGCGTGATGTGTCGTCCAAGTTCATGATTGCTCCTCTAGCGCAAGTTGATACACCTGCTGACGCGTCCAACCGGATTGGGATGCCACCTGGCGGGCAGCTTCGGAAGGTTTGATGCCTTGCGCAATCAACTCCTCAAGACGCCGACAAACGAGCGGCTCTTGCCAGCGCTCTCCCTCGGGTTTTCCGGAAATGACCAGGGTGAATTCACCGCGGGGCTTTTTGGATGTGAAGTGGCGGCACAAGTCAGAAAGCGTGCTGCGCACGATCTCCTCGTGGATCTTGGTGAGCTCGCGGCATGCAGCTACAATCCGTTGGTCGCCGAAAACGGCTTGCATGTCCTGCAGGGAGGCTAGCAGGCGATGGGGCGCCTCGAAGACCACCATCGTTCGTTTTTCTGTGGCAACGGAGGAAAGCAGCTTTCTGCGCTCCGCAGCTCTACGTGGGAGGTAGCCGATGAAGACGAACGCGTCGGTGGGTAGGCCCGAGGCCACGAGGGCAGCGATTGGAGCCGATGCTCCCGGGATTGGGCTGACTCGATGTCCGGCCTGCAGGGCAGCTTGGACCAGTTCATAGCCGGGATCAGAAAGCCCAGGGGTGCCGGCGTCGCTGACAAGAGCCATATCGCCGTCCGCTAATGCGGCCAGAATTTGGTCCTGACGAGCAGCCTTGTTGTGCTCGTGGTAGCTCAACAGAGGAGTGTCGATCTCGTAATGCGAGAGCAGCTTACGGCTGCGGCGCGTGTCCTCTGCAGCGATCGTGCCGACCTCTCCCAGCACTCGCAGGGCGCGCAACGTGACGTCTTCCAGGTTCCCGATCGGGGTCGCCACCAGGTAAAGAATCCCCATGCGGGTATTGTAGCAGAGGGAGATGATGAGAGTGGTTGAAAGGTGAAGGCCGTTCACTTTCTCTTATGGGGGTGAGAGATAAGGATAAAACCCCGGGAGCTAATCCGGGGTTTTTCATTGTCTTAGGCTGGGGTCCTTTGTCCAACAGAACTTAGTGGGTTACAACCCCATCTGCATGTTCAAGCAGGTGTCCCACCATGTCTCTTAAATGGGGCTCTGGCAAGGCGCCTACCT
>DAOVIK010000206.1 GCA_030673735.1 Anaerolineae bacterium | reverse complement strand
CTTGCCGGTCCCGCTGTGGGCGCGCTAGATATAGCCGGTTCATATTCCCTCTCTAGAAGGATCCATCTTCCGAATGCTCAGCCATTGTGGCTTTCGTGGTTGCGATCCTGAGGAATGCCGCTGGCGCTGAACACCGAACGGCAGGCTTGGCACCGGAAGGGCCGCATTGGCTTCTGATGAGGCGGGCCACGAGAGGGAAGAGAGCGTATCACGGAGCGAGAGATTCCCGATGCACATCGATGTATTCACGCTGATTCCTGACACCATGCAGGCCTATCTTGATGCCTCGATCCTGGGCAAGGCCCAGCTTGCTGGCTTGATCGGCGTGGAGTTGCACAACATCCGTGACTACGCAAGCGACAAGCACCGTACGACCGATGATGAACCGTATGGGGGCGGCGGCGGAATGGTAATGAAGCCCGAGCCAGTGTTTGCTGCTGTGGAGTCTGTGCTTGGTGAGGCAATGGGATCGGTGCCGGTAATCATGCTCACGCCACAGGGCCGAGTGTTTACGCAGCAGGTTTCCCGCGAACTGGCCGAGCATCCGCGCTTGGCATTGATTTGTGGACGCTATGAAGGTATCGATGAACGCGTGCGTGAGTACTTGGCAACCGATGAGATTTCGATCGGTGACTATGTGCTTACCGGCGGCGAGCTTCCAGCATTGGTTCTGATCGATGCCGTTGCTCGACAGATACCAGGGGTCTTGGGTGATCAATGCGCCTCAGAGCGGGATTCGCACGCGACGGGGTTGCTTGAGCATCCTCACTATACACGCCCCCCTGAGTTTAGAGGGTGGCAGGTACCGGAGGTGCTGCTCTCGGGGGCTCATGCTCGCATCGCGGCGTGGCGGCGCGAGCAATCCTTACTGCGCACGCTGCACAGGCGGCCCGAGCTACTGCGCCTCGCTGAAATCACCGACGAAGAGCGCAAGTTGCTGGATGATGCTTCGCGAGACAGTGAAGGATCATCCAGTGCCTGAACCAGTTGATTGCAAACGTGCAAGGACCAACGCGATCTCATGGCTATCGCGCTTCCGGGATCCGTAAAACGTTACAGTCCTGGGTTCTTTGAATAGAGCGGAGCTTCGTATGGGAATGTCGAAGGTTGCCAGGAATCTAATGCGCACTTTGGTTGCGAGCTTTGTGTTGGCCATCATGTTCGTCGCATGCTCTGGCCCTGTGAACATAGAGCTGCCGCTAACTATCCAACCCTCACCATCACTCTCACCGACGGTATCAATTCCGACTTCCACACCTGAGCCGCCGCCGCCACCTACCCTCGTGGTTTGCTTGCGCCAAGAGCCGGATTCGCTTTACCTATATGCTCCGTCCAACCGGGAGGCCGAATCTGTATTGGCGGCGATCTATGATGGCCCATTCGATATTCGCGGCTTTCAGGCCCAGCCCGTGATTCTGGAAAAGATGCCGAGTTTTGCAGATGGGGATGCGCGCAATGAGCGCGTTTCTGTGAGCGAAGGCGATCCATTCTTGAATCCCCTGACGCGGCAGCTTGATTGGCTGGAGTCCGAAATGCGCTACATGCCTCCGGATTGTCAGACCTCGGATTGCTCGCGCGTATATTGGAGTGGTGACGTCTGGATGGAACAAATGGTGGTGGAGTTCCGCCTGCGCAGCGATGTTCGCTGGTCAGACGGGGTTGCGCTAACGGCGGCAGACTCTGTCTTCTCCTTCCAGCTAGACGCGCACAAAGATACCCCCAGCACGAAATACCTCGTCGACCGCACAAGCTCCTACGAGACCATCGATGCGCAGACCGTTCGCTGGACAGGAATCCCCGGTTACTTTGATCCGGAGTATCAGACCCTCTTCTGGTCCCCCCTTCCCCAGCACGTTCTCGCGGAATACACACCGGCTGATCTATTTGAATTGGACATCGCGGCGCGCACGCCCATTGGTTGGGGAGCGTATGTGATCGAATCCTGGATACCGGGAGATAACATCCTGCTTCGAAGCAACGCGGAATACTTCCGCGCCTCCGAGGGATTGCCGGCCTACGAATTCCTGATCTACCGTTTCCTCGGAGATGCGCCGCCAGAATCCTCGCTGCAGCAAATACTGAGCTTCGAATGCGATGTGGTGGACGAATCTCTGATGCTGCCTGAGTTGGTGTCTGACCTCCTGGAGTTGGAGCAGACTGGAAGGTTAAGAATGGATTGGGCGCCGGGGTTACTACTCGAGCGCTTGGAACTCAATCTCGCTCCCGCTACTCGCAGCCAGGAACCAATCTTTGCCTACATGCGAGTGCGAAGAGCCCTGGCCGCATGCATCGATCGGCAACGTATCGTGGATGAAGTTCTGCTTGGGATGAGCCAAACATCGGAGACCTACATCCCCGCCAACCACCCGCTGTATGCAGCGCCAGAGGAGTTGCTGCGCCATGATCCTGCTTGGGCGATAACCGAGCTCGAAAGCATGGGTTGGATGGATAGTGACGACTCAGCGGAAACCCCGCGCGTTGCGCGGGGCGTATTGGACGTGGAGTTCGGAACTCCATTGACGATGGCCTATTCCTACGTTCCGGGGACTTTCCAGGAAGCAGCGGCGCTTCGTGTGCAGGAGGATCTGGCACAGTGCGGTGCGCAGGTGGAGCTGCATCCTTTGGAACCTTTGGAACTCTTCATTCCTTGGCCGGATGGAGAGGTGTTCGGACGGACCTTTGGTCTGTTGAGCTGGGCGTGGCCGACACTGATCAGCCCAGCTTGTGAAATGTACTACTCCGGTGAGATCCCCTCTGACGATAGGCCGTATGGCATCAATGCCGCCGCCTTCAGGAACGATGAATACGATCAGGCCTGCAGACGCATCCTCCTAGGCGCGCCATACGGGCAAGACTACCTAGATGCCGTGCAGTCTACCCAACGTCTATTCTCCGCCTACCTGCCTGCGATTCCGCTCTATGCTCGCCCTCGCATCATGGCCTACCGGCCGGAGGTATGCGGCGTAGAGGTTGATCCTTCGACGTTTTCAACGCTGTGGAACTTGGAGGAATATGCTTCGGGGGAGGCCTGCACGCAGTAGTCTGTCATGTGCAACCATAGATGTGAGGGTTGGTTCAGCGTAAAACGTGGGGTAGAATTGGTACTGAGGTCCTCTGCCTGCCACAATCAAATTACTCCACTCGAGGTTCTGCGCGGGTGCGCAGCTCCACGAACGCTATTCCCGGTGGCAAGTGCTATCTGACATGCTGGATTATTGAGGGCGGAAACGACTACAAGGAGTTGAACGTTTCCGTTCCCCAGCAAGTATATATATATACCAAGTGAGAGGTGACCTATAGTGTCCCAGCTCAGCGATGGACAACTTGTCCGCCAGCTCCAACTTGGTGGCTTGGGAGCGCTGGGCGTCCTCTATGATCGCCATCGCCAGCTAGTATTCCGCACGGCACTAGGAATCACAGGTGACCCGGAGGCGGCGGCTGATCTATTACAGGACGTTTTTTTGCGGTTGCATCGCTTTTCGCATCGCATTGATACGAATCGACCATTGCAGCCGTGGCTCTACCGGACTACGACCAATCTCACGTATTCTTGGATCAAGCGTCGTCACCGGTGGAGTCGCTTCATTAATGAGATGGCAACATCACTCTCAAGAGATGGCAAGCCTGGGAATGCGCGCGCGGTGGAACGCGATAACGATGAATGGCTATCGGTTCAACAAGCATTGCGCTCATTGCCCATAGCGCAGCGAGTTGTGGTTGTGTTGTACTACCTGAACGATCTATCACTGCAGGAAACATCGGAGGTCCTTAAGATACCCGTTGGAACAGTCAAATCGCGGTTGCATTATGGCCGCATTGCGCTTAAGAAGCAGCTGGGGCTGGATCGGGAGAGGCTGCAAGAGGTGGGGTATGAGTTCATGTGATGAAAGCACAACGGACCCTATGGATAAATATCTAGGTAATCGCCTTAAGAATTGGGCGACCCGCGTACAGCCCAGGCCGATTGTCAAGCGACTATTGTTAGAGGCAGCCTCAGAAGTCAGCGCGGGTGGCTCCAAGCAAAATGACTTGAGCATCAACCCGATCGCACGCGGATTCAGAGCTTTATCGGTGACGTTGATCGAT
>DAOVIK010000080.1 GCA_030673735.1 Anaerolineae bacterium | reverse complement strand
TGCACAACCTTTTGATGACATTACCCTGATCACAATCACGCGAACTCCCAAATCCTAGCCTGAACCGCGAACCAATCCTTAGGCGCGGAATTGGGAGGGAAGACGCGCAGAACTCAAGCTGGAAAGTGTCTACTTGGAAGGAAAATGCTTGGATTTCGTCGGATATAATCTGCGCTTACTCATCGCAGGCCTTACGAGCACTGGTGGCCAGGCGTGGAAACTTCGCATCTTCTATCATGATCCTCGAAGGTGTCCACCAGCGTATTTATGGTAGCAAAATGCCGGAAGCCAGCGGTCCGCTTGCCGGGGCATGGATCATCGCGTATAGTTTCTCGTCATCTCTTATGTCGGTTTCAAGATGGAGATGCGCAGCACAGTCATGAAAAATCACTTGGAGGATGTGATGTCGGATCAAAGCCCGAGAGGGGAAATGAACAAGCTTCGCCCTGTCATCGGTGACGTCGTGGCCGCCGTCGAGAAGAACGTCCCGTACGGGGCAGTTCTGCTCTCGCACAACCAGGGATTGGAGGTCTATGTCGACAACCGTCAGGAGGCGGTGTCGGAGTGGAATCCGACGGCGGGATCAGTGGTCACGGCGTTTGACGGCTTAACGATGCGCGAACGCGCCATAGCGGGATTTGATGAGCAATCCCTCATGCGCAGCGCAAAGGAACTCGCCGCGGAAGGCAGTTTCCCAAAGCAGAATGAGATCGATCCGGGCCCCGAACGGAAGGGCGACTTTGTCACCCCGATGCAGATCGATCCCGGCAAGATGACGGCGCAGGAGAAGCTGGATAAGCTGCGCGAGTTGCATGCACGCGTGAGCAAGCTCGATAAGCGCATCGTGAACACCCGCGTGAGCTATCGCGAGGCCCGCCAAAGCACGATATTCGGCAATCGCGTCGCGGATCTGGCGCAGGACGTTCAACGCATCATGGTTTACCTCTTCGTCTTCACTTCCGGCGAGAAGGGAATCCGCTACGACTGGAGGGTAAAGCACGCCAGCGCGGGTTGGGAGGCTTTGACGTTCAGCGATGAAGAACTGCAAGACTTGGTCGAGACGTCCATCGGATTGCACGACGCCGAGCGAATCGAGCCCGGAGAATACACCGTGATCGCATCTCCCCGCGTAGCGGGTGTGATCTGTCATGAATCGTTTGGCCACGGTGTTGAGACCGATATGTTCATCAAGGATCGCGCCAAGGCTGAATCTTATCTTGGCCGCAGTGTAGGCTCTTCCCTGGTCGATATCTGGGACGACCCGAGCGTCCCCGGGGCGTTTGGGTCGTACTTCTTCGATGATGAGGGATTTCCGGCCGCGCCCACGCAAATTGTGAAGAAGGGTGTCTTCGAACGTGGAATATCGGACATGGCCTCGGCGACGATGCTGGGCATTCCTCGCTCCGCCAACGGGCGCAGGCAGGATTTCACTCGGAAGGTTTATGCGCGCATGAGCAACACCTTCTTCGGTCGGGGAGAAACCCCGGTTCCCGACTTGTACAAGCAGGTCGAGAAAGGTATCTATCTTGACAGGATGTCGTCCGGCATGGAGGATCCCAAGGGCTGGGGGATTCAGGTCACTTGTCACTATGGGAAGGAGATCAAGGGCGGAAAACTCACAGGCCGCATGTTCGCTCCGGTCGCGATCACTGGCTACGTGCCGGATCTATTGCACAGCGTTACTGGCGTGGGAGATGATCTGGTGCTCGGCGGTGGGTTCTGCGGCAAAGGGCATAAGGAATTTGCCATGACTGCCAGCGGAGGACCGCACCTGCTATTGAAGGCGAGGCTAGGCTGATGCTGCAAGCAATAATCAAATCCCTTCGTACTCGCTCAGATTTGAAGGCCTGGAGCGTTCGTCACATCAAGACCGAGGGCGCTCAGCAATACGATCTGCACGATTCCGTCGAGTCCAAGCGCAGCGTGGAGAATGAACGCTTTGTCGTGGATGTATTGCGCGAGACGCCTGGCCCCGACGGCGATCCTACATGCGGCGCCAGCAGCGTCACGATTCTGCCGGGAGGGGATATCACCGGCGCGCTAGACAACGTCGCTCTCATGGCCGGATTGGTTCACAATCAACCCTACGACTTTCCAGAAGCCGCCCCTCTGCCCGAGATAGACATTGTCGATAAGCAGTTGAAAGCCAATCCTTCCGCTGCAGCAGAACGAATCCTTTCTCAGCTCAAGAGCGTGGCTTCCGATAATCCTCAAGTTCGGCTGACCGCCGCTGAATGCTTTGCCGAGGCCGAGTCAGTTCATATGGTTAGCAGTAGCGGCATCGATGCCAAACAAGTGGGCACCATGGTGGATATGGAATGGGTTTTCATCGCCGGAGAAGGCGAGGATGAGGTGGAAGCCTTTGCCATGATGAGACGACGCAGGGCTGCCGATCTCAACCTCGAGGTCGAAGCCGCTCGCCGCGTGCAGCAAGCCGCCGACATACTCAGCGCCGGCCCGCCACTGTCTTATCGCGGCCCAGTGGTGTTTCGGGATGCAACCTTATCAGAAGCCCTGAACACACTCGTGATACAGACCCTTTCCTCCGCGAGATACAAGTACACCGGGGAAACGCAGTGGGACATCGGAGAGCCGGTGTTTCGCGGTGAGGTCAAAGGAGATCCGCTGAACGTCTGGGCGAATCGACAGCTTCCCTATGGTGTGAGCTCCAACCGCTTCGATGAGCAAGGACTGCCGGCACAGCGCGTCGAACTGATACGCAACAACGAACTGGCTGCTTTCTGGGCCAGCCAACGATTTGCGGAATATCTTGACCTCCCGGCAACCGGTCAGTTTGGGGATATCGAGCTTGCGCCTGGATCCGTATCCGCCGATGAGCTTCTAAACGTCCCTCACGTCGAGATCGTGGAGTTCTCGTGGTTCAATCCCAGCGCTATCACCGGCGATTTCTCCTGCGAGATCCGACTGGGCTACGTTGTCGAGGGCGAGAAGCGAACGCCGTTCAAGGGAGGCATGCTGGTTGGCAATCTGCTCGACGCGTTGGCCGATGTGCGCTGGTCCTCGGAGACCGGCTTCTATGGGGATTATCTTGGCCCGACGACGGCGCGCTTCAGCGAGTTGGTCGTGGCAGGTGAGGGCTAAGGCCGGATCGTTCCAGCCGGAGTAGAGCGCTGATTGTAAGAATCGCACCCAATCCAGTGATCCAGAAAGGCGTTGGGGCTTGAAGTCCCGACGCCTTTTCATGTATCTTATTGGATAGCATCGTCATCCACATGACGCTGATAGTCACTTTTAGCCGAGCGCGGTGTTGCTATCCACAAGTGGTTTTATCTCTATTTATCGATGCACCTGATGTTTGATACAACCTGAGCACGATGCACGTTTTCCATTTAGTGCCAAGCTGCTATGGATGAGGAGGTACGAATGGGCGATATCGCCATACTCACTGACACGGGAACCGGACTGCCCCAGGAGTGGATTGAGGAATACGCCATACGTCCCATTCCTTTCAATGTGATCATGGGTGACGAATCCTATCGGGATGGTGTTGATTTGACGGCAGATGAGCTATTTACTCTTCTGCCCGATGCCGATCCAATGCCCACAACGGCGGCACCCTCGCCGGCAGATTGGGAGCAAGCCTATCGGGATGCCATCAGTCAGGGTGCGCGGGGAATACTCGTGTTGCCGCTATCATCGAAACTAAGCGCGTCGTACAGCACAGCAAGCGTTTCCGCTGAGTCGATCTCGGAAGTCCCGATTCGCGTCGTGGATACGCTGCGAGCGGCAATGGCCCAGGGCTTTGTGGTCATGGCTGCGGCGCGTGCCGCGCGCCAAGGTGGGGACCTGGACGCCATGGTCGCCGCGGCGGAGCAAGCTATCGATACTTCGGGTTTCGTATTCGTGATTGATACTCTCGAATATCTGCATCGCGGCGGACGGGTTCCAGCGATCGCCGCCATGGCCGGATCGGTCTTGAAGGTGCATCCGATCATGGCCTTGCGAGGAGATGGAACTGTTGGAATCTTGACCGCAACCCGCGGCATGGCAAAGGCACTCGAGCGAATAATGTCTGAGCTCGAGAAGCGTCTGGGGGGGCGTGAGCTGCGCGAGGCGGCTGTCATGCACGGCAACGTTCCCGACCTGGCGGCGGAGCTGCGCAAGATGGTGATGGATCGCTATGAGATCGACCAAATGCCCACTACGCGTATGACTACCGTAATGGCCGTGCACACAGGACCGGGGATCGTGGGCGTGGCCTATCGCGCAGGGGAATGAGCGGTAAGGCCAATGACTTCTGAAGCGGTCTTAGCTATCCGGCGAAATGCAGAGCCCGAAGCTCGGTTCCTACGGCACAAGTAGCAAGCACCAAGGGCCGATTTCGATTATGCAATTACCGACCCTCTGATACAATTATCGGCGTCATCGAATATCGACCTACAGACCGACGCGACTTGAGGAGGAATTGAATGGCTCCCGAGAAGGAAATTGAAGGACCAAAGAAGGAAGAGGTAAAGAAAGCACGCTCTAGCAGACTTCAGAGGGCGCGTGAAGCGGCAAAGAGGCAGGATGTACCCTCCCCAGAGGACGTGAAGGCAGCGATTGAGAAAGCTCGCAAGTCTGCTTTCATCGCTGAACATACGGTAAAGCCTGGCGACACCTTGGGTCACATATCCAAGAAGTATTACGGCTCCGCATATCACTATCCATTGATCTACGAAGCCAACAAAGACGTGATCGGAGATGATCCAGACCTGATCATTGACGGCACCGTGCTCAAGATCCCCAAGCTGCCGGAAGAAAAGAAATAGGCATACACTCAGCCTCCCTGGCCAGGGAGGCTGATGCTTTCTACTGACAATACATCTGAAGGATGGACTGCTCGCCCGGCTTCGATGCCTGTCAGCGTGGCTTAGCAAAGTTGATCGTGTAGAAGTGGAGGTTCGTCGCCGGGTCGTACATGTATCCCACGCCGAACTCCTCAAAGCCGGTGTGCATGATGTTGTTGTAATGCGGCGTGCTGTTGATCCACCAATTGAAGGCCGCCTGCGGCGTTCCCCCAGATCCCCAACCGATGTAGTAATTCTCCCCGATGTACCAGAAGGAATATCCCTGTGCCGCGATTCGCTGTGAGGCGGTAGACCCGTCGGAGCCGATGTGGTTGCGGGCGCCGTTGCAGGCCATATCGATGCTGTATCCGCGCGCCGAAGCTACCAAACGTGAATCCACCCGATAGGCGACACGCCCCTCCGCCACGCGCTTCTGATTGATCAGCGTCACGATCGTGTTTTCGTACCCGACGTTCATGCTCAGCCCGCAGTCCTCAACGGGTGTGGGCGTTGCAGTGGGCGGCGAGGGTGTCGGCGTGTTGGTCGCTGGTGCCGGCGTGGGTGTCCGCGTTGATGTGGGCGTGGGGCCCGTTGGTGTGGGTGTTGGCGTGCGGGTTGGAGTGCGCGTTGCAGTTGGCGGCCTGCGCGTTGGTGTTCTTGTGGGCCACGGCCTGCGTGTCGGCGTTCTCGTGGGCCATGGCGTGCGAGTGCGCGTCGGCGTGGAGGTCTGCGTTTCGGTCGGCGTCTCGGTTTCTGTGGGCGTAGCTGTCTCAGTTTCAGTAGGCGTAGGGGTGTCTTCGGGTGGCTTGGTTGCGAATGGAGTGTCTATCCCGGAGGGCGGCTTCAGCTTGGTGACGAAAACTGGGGTTGGCGCTGGCGGCATTAGCGCACTATTGGTCGTAGGGCTTGCTGTGGGGATTTCAGGTTCTGAGCTGGGCGATGACGTTGCAGTGGGGAATCCCCGCGCCGGGGTCGGGCTGGAGCGTTGCTTCGGCGCGTCGATGGCATCGATTGTGTCCGCCTTGACAACCGGCAAGCTGCAAGCTACCGCCAATAGCGATAGTGCGAGCAGAATCAATCCCGCGCTAAGAATCCGTCCTCGGTTTTGAGGGGACGGCCTGGGCGAACCGCTGGATGAACCATCATGCAATTCCCGCATATGCTATTCGCCTCGCCCGATTGCCCGAGCGATTATAGTCTAAGTCGTGCTCGCACAGCTTGACACAGTGACTTGGTCTTCGGCGGAGATCTTCGGTATGATGCTCAGTTTTATGGGAAATCGATGAGGCGCCGGGACATTCACATTAGACTACTCAGTGTGCCGCCATGCATGTGATCGGTCGTTCTGGTGATTGCCGTCCCTGTCGCAAGGATATCTTACATGTAGGGCCCGGGCTTGTGCCTAAAGAGTCGCCGATCATGTCCTCAGAAATGAACCTCCGGGTTGTTCTGCATCAGCCCAAGCGATATGGATTGGAAAGCCCAAAAGGTGGATGCGATCCGCAATCGCAGCAAAGCCAAGTTTCAGGGCTTGGCGAAATTGGCGGTGTAATAGCCGCCGTACGTGCTGCTGGCGTTGTAGATGTAGCCCACGCCGATGTGGGTATAAACGGGATTGAGCATGTTGGTGCGGTGCCCCGGACTGTTCATCCAGCCGGTGAATGCTTGTTGTGGGGAGTTGAACGAACCGCTGCCGGCGTAGATGTTTTCGGCTGCAGTTGAATAGCTGAAGCCCGACCAGGCCATGCGATCGAAGGGGCTGGAGCCATCCGAGCCCGTGTGTGAGAAGAAATCATTGCAGGCCATGTCGCGGCTGTGCTGGCGTGCTGCGGCTGTCAACTGGCTCGACACCGTCAAGGCACCAGCGCCCTGGTTTGCTCGTTCCTGATTGATCAGTGCCACGAGTGTGTTCTCGTAGGATGCGCTGCTGGAGAACGAACAGGTTACCTGCGTGGCAGTTGGCGGAACTTGCGTTGCAGTTGGTGGCTGCGACCTTTGCGTTGCGGGTGGAGGGATGCGCGTGGGCACCTGCGTGGGGCGGGGCGTGGCAGT